>PEXO01000229.1 GCA_002779045.1 Elusimicrobia bacterium CG08_land_8_20_14_0_20_59_10
GCCGTGAAGCGGAGGACCAGCGCCCGCTGAAGGAATATCTCGATTCTATAACCGGCGACGAGCGCCTGAAGCTGGTGCTCTCGGCCAACAACAGCCTTTACGGCGTGCAGCCGGCCGAGTGCCCCTGCTTCCTGCATTTCCTGGTGCTGGATTCCTTTCTGCAGAGCGCCTGGAAGGTCAATGGCGGCAGTTCCGCGCTGACGGACGCTTTTCTGAAGGCCCTGCGCGCGCGGGGCGCCGAAATAAGGACCTCCGCGGAAGTGACGGAGATCTGCGTGGAGAACGACCGCGTTTCCGGGGTACGCCTTGCGGGGGGGGAATTCATAGCGGCCGGGCAGGCGGTTTTCACCGGCCATCCAAAGCATATCTTCGGCCTGATCCCCTCCGGCATAATGAGGCCGGCTTATAAGGAGCGCCTCCTTTCACTCGAGGAGACCATGTCCCTGTTCGGGGTCTGCCTGCTCTTCGGCCGCAGGTCCGTGCTGGATTCGCGCAATATCTACCTTTTCGCCGGCGACGACGTGACCAGCTGCTACGGCCAGCGGCTTACCGGCCCGGGCGACAGGCCGGAACTGGTCTTCTGCTCCGGCTCCTGCGCGGCCGGCCCGGCCAACGGCACCGCCACCCTGCTGACGCCCATGGCTTTTTCCGAAGTTGAGCGCTGGAAGGAGAGCCGGCTGGGAGCGCGGCCGGGGGATTACCGGCGCATGAAAGAGGAGGTGGCCGGCAAAGTGCTGGAGCTTGTGAAAGCCCGCATCCCGGAAGTGGTCAGGGACGCCGAGGTGGTCGGCACCTTCTCGCCTCTGACGCTGCGGGATTACGTGCTGGCCTGGGACGGCTCCACCTACGGGGTGAAGAAGAGCGTAGCCCAGCTGCGCGCCGGCAGGATAATGCCGCGCACGCGGCTGAAGGGGCTTTTCCTGGCCGGCCAGAACATCGAGATGTCCGGCATCGTCGGGACGGTAATCGGCAGCGTGTCCTGCTGCGCCGAGATGCTGGGCGGGGAATACCTGCTGGAAAAGATAAACAGGGAGACATTATGAACCGCGTCGTGGTAACGGGTATAGGCATGCTTTCGCCCATCGGGAATGATGCGCAGAGTGTCGTGGAGGGCCTGAAGAACGGCCGCTCCGGCATAAAAAGCATGGACGAGTGGCGGCAGATGAAAGGGCTTAACTCCTTCGTGGGCGGGGAAGTTACGGGCTTTGATCCGAAGCGAATCCCCAGGCACGCCCGGCGTACAATGGGAAAGGTCTCGGTCATGGCGACGATAGCAGCCGAAGACGCCGCGAAGGACGCGGGGCTGGCGCAGGACTACCTGCGTTCCGGCAGGGCGGGCATCTCCATGGGCTCCACCACCGGCAGCCCGAAGTGCATGAACGATTTCTTCTCGGAGTTCGCGCTGAAGGGCGGGATAGAGGAGCAGATGGGCACGTCCTTTATGAAGGTGATGGGACATACCACCGCCGCCAACGCGGCGGTGCACCTGGGAGTGACCGGCTGCGTCTATTCCCCTACATCGGCCTGCGCTTCTTCCGCCCAGGCCATAGGCCTGGGCTATGACCTTATACGGCACGGGCGGCAGGAGGTGATGCTGTGCGGCGGGGCCGAGGAATTGCACGTCACCACCGCAGGCACCTTCGATATTGTGCGCGCGGCCTCACGGGCCTATAACGATACTCCATCCAGGACGCCGCGCCCTTTCGACGCGGCGCGCGACGGCCTGGCGGTGAGCGAGGGGGCCGCTGTCATGGTGCTGGAGGAGCGGGAGCGCGCGCTGGCCCGCGGCACGCCTATATACGCCGAGGTTCTTGGTTATAATACCTGCTGTGACGGCGAACATATCACCATGCCGTCCCGCGGGGGGATGCTGCGCTGCATGCGCGAAACGCTCTTGTCGGCCGGGCTTGAGCCGAAGGATATAGACTACATTAACGCACACGCCACCGGCACGCAGCTGGGAGACGCGGCGGAGGCCTGGGGCATCAGGGAGCTTTTCGGCGCTTCGGTGCCGGTGAGTAGTTCCAAGGGGCACGTGGGGCATACCATTGGCGCCTGCGGCTGCCTGGAAGCCATCTTCTCCATCCTGATGATGAAGGAAGGCTTCCTCGCCCCGACCCTGAACCTTGAGAACATAAGCGAGGACTGCGCCGGGGTCAACCACCTGCGGAAACCGGTAGATGTGCGCGCCCGCCGGGTGCTCTCCAACAGCTTCGCCTTCGGCGGCATAAACGCTTCGCTTATCTTCGGGGCCGGATGACCATACGCAGGAAGATACTCCTGGGCTGTGGTGCGGCCGCGCTGGCGGCGCTGCTCTCCGGGTTGGGCGGCTATGCCGTGCAGGAGCGGGTCTTCCGTATCCCGGACGCACTGTTGGCCCGGGTACCAAAGGAGCTCCCGCCGGCTGACGTGCGGGAGGCCGCAAAGGGGGAGGCCCGTTCTTCCGGCAGGTCGTGGCTGCGCAAGGAGCGCGGGATCTGGAAAATGTACCTGGAGGGGGATCCCTTCACCGTGGGCTATACCGCCGCGCGCCTGACGGACCCCATGATGGAAAACCTCGAGAACGATTTCCTGGGGATGATAAAAGAAAAGGTCCCGTCCTCCGCGCTGCTGTGGCTGCTTAAAAAGTACGTAATTCTGCGGCTGCGGGATCTCCCCGATTTTATCAGCGAGGAATACAAACTGGAGATACTGGGGGCGGCGAAAGGCTTCACCGACCGCCATCCCGGGATAGCGCCGCTCTATCACAGGCTGGGGGCATATCACGCCGCGCACGATATCTCCCACTTCGTCATGGACATGCCGCTGGCCCCGAAAGAGCCGATAGACGGCTGCACCGCTTTCTCCGCGCGCGGCCCCGGCGGGCACCTCCTGACAGCGCGCAATTTCGATTTCCAGGGCGGGCCCGGTTTCGACAGGGACAAAATAGTGATGTTCGTGAAGCCCGAAAAAGGCTATCCTTTCATTTCCGTCTCCTGGCCCGGCATGCTGGGCGCGGTTACCGGCATGAACGCCAGGCTGATATATGTATCGATAAACGCCGGCGCCTCCTCGGATACGCGCGCTGTTGGCACCCCGTCGTGCTTCGTAGTGCGCGAGGTGCTGCAGCGGGCGGCTACCATAGAAGAGGCCGTTGCGATAATTTCCAGAGCGCAGGTGTTCGTTTCGGATTCTTTCCTGGTGGCTGACGGTAAGACGGGCCGGGCCGTGGTGGTGGAAAAAACCCCGGCCCGCATGGGGATACGTAAGACGGAAGGGGAGCGCATAGTTTGTGCCAATCATTTCATCACGAAGGAACTGGCGGGCGATCCGAAGAACCTGAAATACATGGCTTCCAGTTCTTCCGTGGCCCGGCAGAAGCGGGCGGAAGCGCTGCTGGCCCTGCTGCCGAAAGGGCCGGATATCTTTTCCGCCGCCGCCATACTGCGGGACCGCGGCGAAGGCCGCAAGGACGCGGAAGGCGCCGACCCCATGGCCATTAATACGCTCGTGGCCACGCATTCCATCGTGGCCGACGTCACGGACGGCATACTCTGGGTCTCGGCCGGGCCGCACCAGTGGAAAAAACCCCGGCCCGCATGGGGATACGTAAGACGGAAGGGGAGCGCATAGTTTGTGCCAATCATTTCATCACGAAGGAACTGGCGGGCGATCCGAAGAACCTGAAATACATGGCTTCCAGTTCTTCCGTGGCCCGGCAGAAGCGGGCGGAAGCGCTGCTGGCCCTGCTGCCGAAAGGGCCGGATATCTTTTCCGCCGCCGCCATACTGCGGGACCGCGGCGAAGGCCGCAAGGACGCGGAAGGCGCCGACCCCATGGCCATTAATACGCTCGTGGCCACGCATTCTATAATCGCCGACATTACTGACGGCATATTGTGGGTCTCGGCCGGGCCGCACCAGGAGGGTGAGTATGTCCCTTTCAGCGTTAAGGATTTCGCGGCATCGCCGGACAAGCCGCGCGTTCCGGTGGACCCTTTTTTTTGGGACGGCAGGTACGAGCGGTATGTAAAGGCCCACGGGCCAGCGGGATATTAACTCTGTGGTTTTTTTGTGAGGATTGTGTTCAGCGGGCTATTCCGGGCTCCGCGGGGACAGGGTTAGCAAAACCTTCCGAAAGCCGAGGCTTGCATAGCGCCGAGGCTTGAGGCAGAGCGAGGCCACGGTGTTGGCCGAGCGCGTTTTGATAACCCTGTCCCCGCGGAACCCGGTAACACACTAGTGCGAAGGGTTTTCAAGGAGACTTTATGGAGAAAAAAACTGCGCTGGTTACCGGGGCGAGCAAAGGCATAGGCAGGGCCATAGCGCTTGTGCTGGCAAAGGACGGATACCACATCATCGTGAACTGCCGCAAGGACGGGCCGGACGCCCAGGCCGCGCTGGCCGGGATAGCCAAAGCCGGCGGTTCCGCCGAGCTCCTCTGCTTCGACGTGGCCAAAAAAGAATCCACGGAAATCGTGGCCGCCTGGCTGGAGAAGAACGGCCCTCTGTACGCGCTCATAAACAATGCCGGCATACGCGCGGATTCGCTGCTGGTCTGGATGAAGGACGAGGACTGGCATGGCGTCATTGACACCAATCTGACCGGATTCTATAATATTACCCGGCCCGTGATTAAAGAGATGCTGCTGCAGCGCAAGGGCAGGGTGGTGAACATAGCCTCCACGGCCGGCCAGGCGGGTATCCCGGGCCAGGTTAATTATTCGGCGGCCAAGGCGGGGCTTATCGGTGCGACAAAAGCCCTGGCGGCCGAAGTCGGCAAGCGCGGAATTACCGTTAATGCCGTCACCCCGGGGTTCATAGCTACGGCCATGCTGGACGGCCTGCCGATAGACGAGATCAAAAAACGCATCCCCGCCGGAAGGCTGGGGACCCCGGAAGAAGTAGCGGCCGTAGTCTCTTTTTTGTGTTCCTCAAGCGCCGGTTACATCACGGGGGCGGTCATCCCGGTGAACGGCGGGATCTACATGTAGGCCGGGCCTTATTTAATGACAGATACTTCAAAACGCCAGGTAGCGGTGACCGGTATAGGGATAATCTCCTCCATAGGGGTTACTCCCGCCGAGGTGACGGAGTCCCTGCGCCTCGGGCGGTCCGGGATAGTGTTGGATATTGAACGCAAGCGCCTGGGTTTCCGCTCCGCTCTGACCGGAAAAGTAAAGGCGATAAAACCGGCGGATTACGGCCTGGACCGCAAGGCGCTTAAGACCATGGGCCAGCCGGCGCTGTACGGCTATTGCGCCGCCAGCGACGCCGTGAAGGACGCCGCTCTCACCCCGGAATTGCGGGGCTCCGGGCGCTGCGGGGTGGTCTTCGGCAATGACAGCTGCATTTCCGCGGCCGTGGAAGCCATCGATACCCTGCGCAGGGAAAAAGAGACCCATTTTATCGGCAGCGGGAGCGTTTTCCAGGGGATGAACTCCACGGTAACCATGAACCTCGGGTCCCGGCTCGGCATACGCGGGGCCAACTGGACGCTGAGCGCGGCCTGCGCGAGCGGCGCCCACTCGGTGGGACAGGGCGTGATGCTGATACGTTCCGGCCTGCAGGATATAGTTATAACCGGCGGCGCGCAGGAGACCGGCTGGGAGTCGATGGCCTCTTTTGACGCGCTGAAAGCTTTTTCCGTGCTGGAGTCTGCCCCGCAGAAAGCCTCGCGGCCCTTCGATAAAGGCCGCAGCGGCCTTGTGCCTAGCGGCGGCGGGGCCTGCCTGGTGCTGGAAGACCTCGGGCACGCGCTCGGGCGCAAAGCCCGCATACACGCCGTAATAAGCGGCTATGGCTTCTCCTCCGACGGCGCTCACCTTTCCCTCCCCAGCAGCGAGGGCTCCGAAAGGGCCGTGCGCCACGCGCTTTCGGATGCGGGGCTGGCCCCGGAAATGATAGACTATATAAATGCCCATGCCACGTCCACCCCCGCGGGGGACGCGGCCGAGGCGAAAATGATAGCGCGCGTTTTCGGCGCTTCCGTGCCGGTCTCGTCCACGAAGTCGATGACCGGGCATGAATGCTGGATGGCCGGGGCGAGCGAGCTGGTCTACTGCATACTGATGGCGCAGGGCGGCTTTATCGCGCCCAATATTAATTTCGAAGAGGCCGATCCCGAGTGCGCCGGGATAAACGTGGTGAGCGAGGCCAGGCCCGCAAAGCTGCGGCGGGTGCTTTCCGATTCGTTCGGGTTCGGCGGCACGAACGCCGCGATAATACTGGACTTCGCTCCTGAGATCCCCGGAGGGTTATGACACGAGAAGAAATCGTCGAAGAGGTCAATAAAATACTGGCGGAACAGTTCGAGCTGGACCCGGCCGGCCTCAAAGAACCCGGGACCAAGCTTCAGGAAGAACTCGGCCTGGACAGCCTGGACGCCGTGGACATAGTGGTCACGATGGAAAAGAAGTTCGGCTGCAGGATACAGGAAGCCGAGGCCAGGGAAATTCGCACGCTCAACCAGCTTTACGACTGCATAAATAAGCTGAAGAACCCCTGATGTGGACCCTCTAAAAGCGCAGGACAGCCGCCGCGCCTGGACAGGCCGGACAAGGGGCGGCTATTTCGGGAACTGGTTGTTCATCAGGGTCCTGCGTCTCCTGGGTCTCAGGGCCGCCTACCTGCTGCTGGTGCCCGTTTCTTTCTACTTTCTCGTCTTCGCTCCCAAAGCCTTTAAAGCCTCTTCCGATTACTTGCGCCGGCGTTTCAATTTCGGCGCGCTGCGCCGTTTCTACCATTCCTACCTCCATTTCTTCCGCTTCGGACAGGTGCTGCTGGACCGCATCGCGGTCGCCGACGACCCGCGCCGCTTCAGGGTCGCCGAGGAAGGGTTTTCATATATCACGGACGCCGCTGCCGCGGGCAAAGGCCTGGTGCTCCTGGGGGCGCATGCCGGCGGCTGGGAGGCGGCAATGTCGCTTCTCGGCGGCAAGAACATAAAGGTCAACGTGGTCAGGTTCGAAGGCGAGGCGGAGAATATCCGCGGGCTGCTGGAGAAGTCGGTAAAGACCTCCAACATCCGCGTGATAGGCGTCAGCGGTTCCCCGGGCGATAGCCTGGCCCTGGTGGAAGCGCTGGGCCGGGGCGAGGTGGTAGCCATGCACGGCGACAGGACCCTGGGCGGGCGCACCGCGAAGCTGCCCTTCCTCGGGGGAAAGGCCTCTTTCCCGCTCTGGCCTTATGCCGTTGCCGCCGCGGCCGGTGCGCCTCTTATCCATACCTTCGCCGCGCGGGCCGGCGCATATTCCTACAGCCTTAAAGCCTGGCCGCCGGCGCTCCCGGTCCTGGAGAAGAACGGGGCTGAGAAGGAGCCGCTGAAAAAATATGCGGCGGCTTTCGCCGCGCATTTGGAAGAGTTCCTGGCGGCCAACCCGCTGCAATGGTTTAATTTCTACCCTTTCTGGGAGAAGGAAGCGAAAAAAGTGCTGCTCGTTTCCGCCAATACCGAGGTTTCGCCCTACCCGGCTTACCCGGCGGCGCTCCCAAGGCTGGCGGCCGCCCTGGCAACGCGCGGCTTCCAGGTTACGCAGTACGACATGCTGACCGGCTCCCTTGAAGAGCTGGATAAAAAAATACGGTCGGAGAAACCCTTCCTTATCGGAGTATCGCTGCGTAATATAGATAACACCGATTCCTGCACGCAGCGGTCATACATAGACGGATATTCCGCGCTTGTCTCCGCCATACGCGCAGCCTCTTGCGCGCCTATAGTTCTCGGAGGCAGCGGCTTTTCCATCTTCCCGGAAGAGCTGGTGGCCCGCCTTGGGGCGGATTACGGCATAGCCGGCAGGGGGGAGGAAGCCCTTTGCGAGCTGGCCGACGCCGTTGCGCTGGGGAAAGCTACCACGGCCCTGGGATATATTTATTCCAAAAAGCGGCCGGCCCGGCCGGGAGCGGCCCGCCCCCCGGTGTCGCTGCACGGCGCGGAGCATGAAAAAGATATGCTCGGGTATTACTGGCGCGAAGCGGGAATGATAGGCGTGCAGACCAAAACGGGCTGCCCGCTGAACTGCGTCTACTGCACCTATCCGCTGATAGACGGCCGGGCGGCGTATTCCTTCAAAACGGAGGCCGTAGCCGACGAGGTGGTACGCCTGCACAAAGCTGCCGGGGTGGACTATGTTTTCTTCAGCGATTCGGTCTTCAACATGGACAGGGCGGGGGAAATGGAGCTGGCGGAGGCCCTGATAAAGCGGGGCTCCCCCGTGAAATGGGGGGCTTTCTTTTCTCCGCGCGGTATCGACGGTGAATACCTGGACGCCCTTAAGCGCTCGGGGCTTACCCATATAGAGTTCGGTTCGGATTCTTTTTCAGACCCGGTGCTGGAGGCCTACGGCAAAGGCTTCCGCTACGCCGACATTTCAAAAGCCGGGGCGGAAGTTTTCAAAGCCGGCATACCGGCGGCGCATTATCTGATCTTCGGTGGGCCGGGAGAGACGGCTGCCACTGTAAAAGAGACCCTTGCGCGTACCCGGGAGCAGAAACTGTGCGTTCTTTTCGCCGCCTTCGGCATGCGCGTTTTCCCGGGCACGCCTTTGGCCCGCCTGGCAGCCGCGGAAACAGGGGCAGGCACGGGTGCTTACGGCCTGGAGCCCGCCTTTTATTTTGCCCCCGGTTTTGACTCCGCTTCACTTGAGAAGCTGGTAAACCAGGAGGCCGCGGGGGCAGGGAACTGGCTGCTGCCGCGCGACTATGACAGGAACCTTAAGCTTATGGGGCGCCTGCGCGCGCGGGGCAAAAGCGGGCCCCTCTGGGAATACCTCTGCCGATAAAGTAAAATTATTCAATGCCGGCGCCGCAGAATATTCCAGTCAATGAACTTCTTCCTCATCGTCCGCCGGTGATCCTTATTGACGCCCTGCTGGAGGCCTCCGAGACGCGCGGCGCCGCGGCGAAGACCTTCCGCGGCGGCGATTACGGGCTTTGCGGGGATCTGGTATGCGAGCCCGCGCTTATAGAATGCGCGGCCCAGACCGTTGCGGCGCTCTTCGGCTATCAGGCTTTTTCGAAGCCCGGGACTTCCGCCCTCGGCTTCCTGGCCGGGGTCTCGTCTTTCTCTTTTTCGCGCAGGCCGTCGGCGGGCGAGCCGCTGCGCATAGAGGTGGAAGTGGCCAGGAACCTGGGGCCTCTGTTCATGGTGAACGCGAGGGTCCTGTCCGGAGCGGAGCAGGTGGCCGGGGGAGAGCTGAAGCTCTACCTGCAAGAGGGGAAACAGGGAACATATGGACAACCTGATAAAAGAACTGAAACAACACATAATCACCAGCCTTAAGCTGGAGATGAGCCCGGAAGAGATAGACACCGACGCTGCGCTGTTCGGGGAAGGGCTGGGACTGGACTCCATAGACGTGCTGGAGCTGGTGGTGATGATAAACGCCAATTACGGCATAAAGATAGTGAACATGGACGAAGGGCGCAAAGCTTTAACTTCGGTACGCAGCATAGCCGAGTATATCACCGAAAAAAAATCCGCAAAATGAAGAAGGAAGCGGTAATAACCGGCGCCGGGATAATTTCCTCCGCGGGCGCCTGCGCCGGGGAAACCTGGCAGTCCCTGAAGGAAGGGCGCGACGGGCTCAGGCCGTTTTCTCTTTTCCCTTCCGCTAAATACTCCGGTATGCCGTCGGGCCAGCTCCCGGCGGACCTCTCCGCGCTGAGCGGCCTGGCCGCCGGTTCCCGCCCGGACCACCTTGCCGTGGCCGCCGCCAGG
>PEXO01000044.1 GCA_002779045.1 Elusimicrobia bacterium CG08_land_8_20_14_0_20_59_10
TAGCCTGAAGTTCCTTAATGATTTCATCAAATGCGAGCTGGAATTCCGGAGTTTGGGAACCCGGGTGAACGCCACGCTCTACCGCGTGAACCCGCCTCCGCCGCCGCCCAAAAAGAAAGGCGCGGGGCAAAAAAAGAAGAAAGCGCCGTCCCTGCCGCCCATGGTGATAGTACCAAAATAGCCCGGAGGAAAAAATGAACCGCAGCATGCACCTGGTTTTTATGAAAGAGGCCGTAAAAGAGGCCCGGAAGGGGCTTAAAGAAGGCGGCATCCCTATAGGGGCCGTGCTTGTAAAGGGCGGGAAGATAATTGGCCGCGGCCATAACAGGCGGGTGCAGAAGAAGTCAGCCATCCTGCACGCGGAGATGGACTGTTTAGAGAACGCCGGGCGGCTTAAGGCCCGTGAGTATAAGAAATGCGTCATATATTCCACGCTGTCGCCCTGCTCCATGTGCACGGGGGCTATCCTGCTTTACAAGATCCCGACCGTGGTAATAGGTGAGAATAAAACCTTCAAAGGTCCGGAAAGCCATTCAAAAAAGTTCGTGAAACTGACAAACCTGGACCTCCCCGGGTGCAAAACCATGATGGCGTCCTTTATAGCTGCCAAACCGGAGCTTTGGAACGAGGATATAGGGGAATAAGCCCGGTTTGCTTGACCAAAAGCGGTACAATTTGCGATAATACCCTAGTAGTCAACCGGACTCAAGTTTTTGAAGCCTATCCGAACTAGCCTTTTGAGAGTTGGGAGAGCGCAGAAAGAGTTGAGGACAGGTAAACAAGTGCTAGGAGGATAGTATAAAATGAGCAAGAGAATATATGTGGGCGGTCTGCCCTTCAAAACCACCGAAGAGGAAATGAATGCCCTTTTCGCGACGTACGGTACGGTTTCCAGCGCCAAGCTGATAACCGACAAGTACAGCGGCCAGTCCCGCGGTTTCGGTTTCGTTGAGATGCCGGATGATGCGGAAGCGGCTGCCGCCATGGAAAAGCTTAACGGCTCCGATTTCGGCGGCCGCAAGCTGACCGTGAACGAGGCTCGTCCGATGGAAGCCCGCCCCCGTGGCGGCGGCGGTGACCGCGGCGGACGCGGTGGCGATCGCGGTGGTCGCGGCGGTTACAGCGACAAGTGGTAACCTAAAATCCTTTAGCGGTTTTAGCGCCCCGGGCAACCGGGGCGCTTTTTTTGCTCCCTTGACAAAGTTGTTATACGGCTGTATAATTATGCAGACGTGTAACAACCCGAACCCTGCATAGCAGGGTTCCCCGGTCGCCATAGGCGGCCGGGTTGCTGACCAAGGGCTGTGCGCGCCCGGTCAGCAAGGGTGTATGCCGCGCGGAACGCGCCCTCGCTATGCGAGGGAAAAGTTTCAGCAGAAACTTTTCGGCTCTGGAGGAAGTATGGCAAGACCGACTTCGGGAACGGATAAAAAACTGAAGGACGCGGGGCGCAGGCTCCTGGAGGAAAAGGGGATAACGGGCCTTGCGGTACGGGAAGTGTGCAGGCTGGCGGGTGTTAATACCGGCATGTTCCACTACTATTTCGGTTCCCGGGACGAGTTCCTGCGGGCTGTTCTTAAGGATATATATTCGGAATTCATGCTGAACTTTAAAGCCGGCGTTTCGGTGGCTGGCACGCCCCGCGCCCGCCTTAAGAATGCGCTTGTGGAGATAGGCAGGTTCGCTCTGGGTATACGTAATGCCGCACCGATGGTCTTTAGTGACATCTCCCTGGGCAACAAAGAGGCTTTCGCTTTTGTAAAAGGCAATTTCACCGAGCATATAAAGTACATTGTCGAACTGCTTGGCGAATGCCGGCCGGCCAGCGCCGTCAGCGGCAGTTCGCTGCCTTTCCTGGTGGCGGCCGTGGTGCCGGTGATGATCTTCCCGGTGCTTATGGGGGGTGTTATGGAGCGCAATGGTGTAAAAGAGCTTCTCGGCCTGCCGCTGGAAAAGATACGGGAAGAGATCTTTTCCGAAGCCGGCATAGCCGAAAGGGCCGAGATAGCCCTGCGGGGGATAGGATTATGAGATATATATTATTGTTCCTTATTATCAGCGCCGTACCCGCCCGCGCGGCCGAGTTCGGCGTTACGCTTAAAGCCGCGGAGGAAAGCGCGGTAGCCGTTTCTAACCAGTACCGGGGCGCCAGATTTTCCGCGCAAGCGGCCGCCGCGGCGGCGTCGGCGGCGGGCTCCCTGCTTAACCCGCGCCTGGGCCTTGAGGGCAGCC
>PEXO01000288.1 GCA_002779045.1 Elusimicrobia bacterium CG08_land_8_20_14_0_20_59_10
GGCGGTTGAAGCGGGCCGGAAAGCGGCAGAACTGGACCCCGGAACCCCCCAGGCTATTGCCAGCCTTCAAAAGGCCGTCAGGAACTCCGCTTCCCGGCGCTGATCATTGCTCTACTGCGCCCATCTCCGTGCCAGGTTTATCAGCACTTCGGCGGCCTTGTTCATCCCGTCAAGCGAGACCCATTCGTAGCGGCCGTGGTAGTTATAGCCGCCGGTGAAAACATTCGGGGCAGGCAGGCCCATAAAAGAAAGCCGCGCCCCGTCGGTGCCGCCGCGTACCGGCTTGATATGCGGGGTGAGGCCCGCTTCCCCGACGGCCGTCAGCAGGTTTTTCAGGACCTCGGGGTGTTTTTTTATCACCGGGCCCATATTGCGGTACTGCTCGCGGAAGTCCAGTTTTATTTCAGCCAGGGGATATTTGAGGCGTTTTTCCGCCACTATGGCTTCAAGGTGACGCTCAAGACCCTTTAATTTCGCCAGGTCATGTTCACGGGCGATGCCGGAGAGTTCGGCTTGCTCTATTTCCGCCTTGATGTCGGTGAACATTATGAAGCCGTCCCGGCCCGAGGTGGTCTCCGGCAGGCGGCTCTCGGGCCAGGAGGCGACGATGTCGGCGGCTATCCGGACGGCATTGGCCATAGCGTCCTTGGCGGCGCCGGGATGTACGCTCTTTCCCTTTATGGAGATCTTTACCCCGTCGGCATTGAAAGTTTCCACTTCCACGGCCCCGGCCAAGTCGCCGTCAAAGGTATAAGCGAAGTCCGCGCCGAAAGCTTTTACATTAAAATGCTTTACACCCTGCCCCACTTCCTCATCCGGGGTGAAGCCGATCTTCAGCGGGCCGTGCGGTATTTCCTTGTGCTCCAGCAGGTACTGCGCGGCCGTCATTATTATGGCCAGGCCCGCCTTGTTGTCCGCGCCGAGCAGGGTGTCCCCTGAAGCGGTCACAATGTCCTCCCCCCTGCAGGAGGCCAGCTCCGGGCAGTTGCCGGTGTTAAGGATTACGCCGAGTTTTTTGCTTATTAAAATATCGCCTCTTTTCCAGTTGCGGTGCAGCTGCGGCCTGACCCCACCCCCGGGAGCGTCCGGCGCGGTGTCGACATGCGCGAGAAAGCCTATCACCGGCTTTTTCTCCTTCACGGTGGCCGGGACCAGCGCGGTCACATAGCCGTATTTATCCATTTTCACGTTCGCGGCCCCGATGGCTTTAAGCTCCGCCGCCAGCATTTTCAGCAGCACCAGCTGCTTCTTCGTGGACGGGAAAGAAGAGGAATTATCGTCGCTCTGCGTATCCACCCTTGCATATCTCTCCAGTCTCTTGTACAGCGCTTTTTTAAGATCCATGATTTCCTCCGTTATTTGGCCGCCCTCAAAAAAAGGATATAATTATGCTGCCGGTACGGTCAAGGCTATGCCGGGCGCCGTAAAAAGGCGCAAGGCTATGCCAGTGCCGCAACAGGAGCTATGCCCATCAAGCGGCCTATGCGCCCCGGGCGGCCAAGGTTATAGAAGCCATACTGGTGAAGCATGGATAGTCAGCTGCCGGCGAGAAAACGGGACGCGGCTGGACAAGACAGGGCGGGCCCGGGGCACGGCCATTCCCGGCTCCGCCCTGATCTCGGCCGTGGTCTACCGCTTTTCCGTGAGAATTTTCAGGTAGCCCTGCCGCAGGCCGCGGCGTGCCGCCCCGCGAGTATCCCGGAAGTCCAGGCGAAATGCAGGTTGAACCCGCCGGAATCCCCCTCGATATCAAGAAGTTCCCCCGTAACATAAAGCCCTTCCGCTTTTTTCGACCCGAAAGTGACCGGGTCGATCTCCGCGGTTGAGCAGCCGCCGGAAGAGAGCATAGCGTCCTCGAATCCCAGCGAGCCCGTGACCTCCAGGGGAAAGGCCTTAAGGACCGCGGCAAGTTTATCGAGGCCGGGCCCCGCCGGGACATCCCAGCCTATTTCGCAGAGCGCGGCGGCGGCGCGGATCACCTTTTCGTTCAGGAGGCCGCAGGCGAAATGGCGGAAAGGCCTGCCGGAAAAAGCCGCGGCGCGGGAGGAAACCAGTTCCCGCAGCGCCTGCGCGGAATATTCCGGAAAGAGATCCGCCTCCAGGAAGACAGGCCCGCCGCGCAAAGCCAGAAGTGCCCCGCGGCTAAGGTCCAGGGCGGCCGGGCCGGAGATGCCGTAGGAGGTGAAGAGTATTTCCCCGGACGCCTCCGAAAGTTTCTTTCCGCCGGTTATAAGGGAGAGTTTCGCGTCCAGTCGCACGCCGTCCACTTCGCGCACCAGGATTTCTCTCACCTTAAGCGGCGCCATTCCGGGAGAAGCCGGGGAAACGCAATGCCCCAGGCTCCTTAAAAGCCCGTATCCCTTGTCGGTCCCCCCTATCTGCGGGCCCGCCGCGCCGCCGCAGGCAAGTATAACCCGCCTGGCGGTATATGTCTTTTTCTCCCCGGCCGGGGCTTTCTTGTCCCATTTAGGGGCCACCTTCGCGGTCTCCACACGGAAAAACTCCTTGTCGCGGGTTATGGACAGGACCTCCGTAAGAATTTGGACCGGGACCTTCAGCGCCTCAAGCTTGTTGAGCAGGGCGTTCGCCACATCCCGCGCCTTCATGGACCTTGGAAAAAGGCGTCCGTCCTCCTTTTCCGCGCGCAGCAGCCCCAGCCCGTCGAAGAACGAATGCACCTCCGCCGGCCCGAGCGCGCCGAAGGTCTTCTCAAGGAACCCCGGAACGGACGGGTGATAGCGTGCCGGGGTTACGGCGAGATTGGAAAAATTACATTTTCCGGAGCCGGTGGAAAGCAGCTTGCGCCCCGGGACATGGTTCTTTTCAAGAACCAGTACGGAGGCTCCGCCCCCGGCAGCCGCTATGGCCGCGGCCAGGCCGGAAGCCCCCGCACCGGCTATCAGCACATCATATTCGTTTTCGGCCATAAATCAGAGGTCAGAGGCAGGGAATTCCCCGGACCTCTGACCTCTACTGCGTACTTCCGGCTCCGGTGTTCTTATACCCGGCCGGCCGAGCCCAGCACGTTCTGGTTCTTGTCCGCGTACATCCTGATCAGCTCTTCGCGCGCCGGGCCCAGGTACTTGCGCGGATCGAATTCCCCCGGTTTCTCCGCGAACACCTTGCGTATCACGGCGGTCATCACCAGGCGCCCGTCGGAGTCGATGTTTATTTTGCAGACGGCCGATTTCGCGGCCTTGCGCAGCTGCCCGGCCGGCACGCCCACCGCGTTTTCCATCTTGCCGCCGAACTTGTTGATCATGTCTATATAGTCCGTCAGCACGGAGGAAGCGCCGTGCAGCACTATCGGGAACCCAGGGATGCGGCGCTCGCATTCTTCAAGTATATCGAAGCGCAGCGGCGGCACTTCTTCCCCGGGTTTTACTTTGAACTTAAAGGCGCCATGGCTGGTGCCGATGGAGATGGCCAGTGAATCCACTCCGGTGCGCTTCACGAAATCCTCCACCTGCGCGGGATCGGTATAATGGGAGTGTTCGGACTGCACTTCGTCCTCTATGCCGGCAAGTACGCCGAGCTCCCCTTCCACGGTCACGTCGTACTGGCGGGCGTATTCCACCACCTGCCTGGTAAGCTTAATATTGTCCTCGTAGGACTTGCTGGAGCCGTCTATCATCACGGAGGAGAAGCCGCTCTCTATGCAGGACTTGCACAGCTCGAAAGTGTCGCCGTGGTCAAGGTGCAGCGCCACCGGCACGGGACCTTCTTTCATTTCCTTCGTCATCTCTATCGCGCCGCGGCCCATCCAGCGCAGCAGCGTGGAGTTGGCGTAATCGCGGGCCCCTTTCGAGATCTGCAGGATCACCGGCGAGCGCGAGCGCACACAGGCGGTGAGTATGGCCTGCAGCTGCTCCATGTTATTAAAATTGTAGGCGGGCACGGCATAGCCGTCCTTCATGGCGTTCTTGAACATCTCCCGGGTATTTACGAACCCGAGTTCCTTGTAGCTAACGGCTCCTGCGGCGGTAGTTGTCATGTATCCTCCGTGTGCATTGTGCTGTCTTCAGATTATATTAATTAAAAGCGGCAATGCAAAACAAACCGGGCGCCTCCCCTTAATTTGCTAAAATATAGCAATCATATTTTCACCGGGAATGACGGGTTACTCGCCCAAAATGGAAGAAATCATTGATTTTAACGCCGTAAAGCCCTCAAGGTTCGCGCTTGGCCCCCGCCGCGCCGGGTATTACGATGTTACCGATATCATAATGGCGTCGCAGTTCAAGGCGGAAGGGGACGACATACAGGCGCTTGAGGATATAGACGTTCTCTACCGGGCGCTAGTCTCCGTGCTCTATAATTTCGCGCCCGTCTCGGGCCATCCGGGCGGGAGCATCTCCTCCGGCCGGTTCGCCCAGGCCCTGCTGTTCTCCTCCCTGGACTACGATTTCTTCGATCCCCTGAAAAAGGAGAACGACATCCTGCTCTACGCGGCCGGGCACAAGGCACTGGGACTTTACGCACTTTGGGCACTACGCGACGAACTGTTGCGCGCCGCGGGTTCCGCCGATCTGCCGCGGGAGGAGCGCCGCCTGCGGCTGGAAGACCTCCTGGGCTTCCGGCGCGGCCCGGCGGCAGCTTCCGCGCTGCTCAAGCGGCTGAATTCAAAGAACCTGGACGGGCATCCCACCCCTTTAACACCCTTTGTTCCCGTTGCCACCGGGGCTTCCGGCGCCGGGGCCGGCGCCGCTGCCGGGCTGGCGCTGGCCGCAATGGACCTGTACGGGACCAAAGCCCCCCGGGTCAACTTCATAGAAGGCGAAGGCGGGCTGACCGCCGGGCGCGCGGCCGAGGTCCTGGCCTCCGCCGCCACCGCGCAGCTCTCCAACCTGGTGATGCACCTGGACTGGAACCAGTCCTCCATAGATTCCGACAATGTCTGCCCGGAGAATCTCAAGCCCGGCGATTATGTGCAGTGGACTCCCGGCGAACTTGCCTATCTTAACGACTGGAACGTGGTCTATGTCCCCAATGGCCATGATTTCTTCCAGATACTGGCCGCTCAAAGCTTTATTCGCAGCGCCCTGGACAACCGCCAGCCCGCCGCCATAGTCTATCGTACCGTGAAGGGCTGGAGGTACGGAATGGAAGGCCGCGCCTCCCACGGCGCCGGACACGCTTTCGGCTCGGACGGCTACCACGCTTCCCTGGCGGAGTTCGAGGCCCGGTTCGGCTTGAAAATGCCGCGCTGCCCGGCGCCGGCCGGAGCCGCCCAGACCGAAGAGCATTTTTACAAGACGCTCCTGACCGTGCGCATGGCCGTGGATAATTCACCCGCTGTCTCCTCTTTCGCGCTGAAAAAGACCGACGAGGCCGGAGCGCGCCTGGCGGCGGCCGGCAGGAAGCGCCGCGCGGACGCCCCGGACCCGCAAAAAGCCTATACGCTGGACCCGGCCGCGCCTCCGGCCGCGCTTAAGCCCGCGGCGGGCCGCGATGTCTTTATGCGGGAGACCCTTGCCGGGGCCCTTAACCACATTAACCGTCTTACGGGAGGCGCCGTGATGGTTTCTGCCGCCGACCTTTGTTCGTCCACCGGAGTGACGGCCATAAGTAAAGGTTTCGGGGATCGTTTCTATAATTCCGTTTCAAACCCGGGTTCGCGCATTTATGCGGGAGGCGGCATATGTGAGGACGCCATGGGCTCCATAATGTCGGGCCTCTCAGCTTTCGGCTCGCATATCGGCGTGACCTGCTCCTACGCGGCTTTTCTGGCCCCGCTCGAGCATATCCCGGCCCGGCTGCATGCGATAGGCCAACAGGCCCGCCGCGCGCTGGACCAAAAACCTTCGGATCCCTTTATAATGATCAATGCCCACGCCGGGATAATGACCGGGGAGGACGGCCCCACCCACGCGGACCCGCAGGCGCTGCAGCTCCTCGAGGGGAATTTTCCCGGGGGCGCCATGATAACGCTCACACCCTGGGAGCCCGGCGAGATCTGGCCGCTCCTGGCGGCCGCGCTGGCAAAGCGTCCAGCCGTGATAGCTCCGTTCGTTCCCAGGCCCGGGCAGAAGGTCCCTGACCGCGCCGCCCTGGGCCTTCCCCCGGCCCGGGCCGCGGCAAAAGGCCTTTACCCGCTGCTGAAAGCCGGGCGGGGACGGGCCCGCGGCGCTATCGTGCTCCAGGGCAGCGGTGCGGCCGGGGAATTCGTCCGGGAAGTGCTTCCGCGCATAAAAGAAGCGGGGCTTAATCTCGACGTGTTCTACATCGCCAGCAGCGGGCTTTTCGACCTGCTTGGAGAGGAAGAGCGGCGCCGTATCTACCCTGAAAGCCTGGCGCTGAAAGCCATGGGCATAACCGATTTTACCCCGGCCACGATGGACCGCTGGGTGCGCTCCGACGAGGGCCGCGCGCGCACCCTGCACCCGTTCAGGAACGGGCGCTACCTGTGTTCCGGGCGGGCGGGCGATGTGTTAAAGGAAGCGGGGCTCGACGGCGCCGCGCAGTGGAAAGCCGTCAGCGAATACGCAAAGGCGCTGGAAGCAAAAAAGTAGAGCAACGGAGGCAAGACATGCAAGTTCAGGAAAAGCCGTATCTTACAGGAAGGACCTTCTTATTCAGCATCTACAAGGGAGAGGACCTGTTGCAGGCCATACAGCAGTTCAGCCACCACCACCAGGTGCGCTGCGGCCTGATAAACGCCATAGGCGCGGTGGAGCGGGCCACTTTCGGCATCTATGACCAGAAGACCAGGAAATACGTGAAGCATAACGTAGAGAAAGAAATGGAAATTAATTCTCTCTGCGGCAATATCAGCCTTTTCGACGATAAGCCCA
This sequence comes from Elusimicrobia bacterium CG08_land_8_20_14_0_20_59_10, assembly GCA_002779045.1. GTDB lineage: Bacteria > Elusimicrobiota > Elusimicrobia > Elusimicrobiales > UBA9959 > UBA9959. Next base: position 6,795 of record PEXO01000288.1, read on the forward strand.
TGGTGCATGCTCATGCGAGCTTCTCCGACAGCGAAGGTAAAGCGCTGGGCGGGCACCTGATGGCCGGCACGCGCGTGTTCAGCTGTGAAGTTTTCATGCAGGAGCTCACCGGCGACATTAAAGTGCGCAAGCTGGAGAAATCCACGCAGCTCCCGCTCTGGGCAAACCCCGTCTGCCTGAAATAGCGGCGGCGGGAAACGGCCTTGTTTACGGGGCCGTTTCCCCGCCGGGGGATATAATGTGACCGAACCGAACACAAAAGGATTCCGGGCCGGTTTCGTGCCGATTACAGGCCTGCCCAACGCCGGCAAATCCACCCTGATGAACGCCCTCTGCGGCGTGCGCCTCTCCATAATCTCCGAAAAACCGCAGACCACCCGCAACAATATACTGGGCATACTCAACGCCCCCGGCCTGCAGGCGGTGTTCGTGGACACGCCGGGCTTTCTGCGCGGGCGCAATCTTTTCGAGCGCAGCATGGCCGGCGCCATAAGACGGGCGGCTTCCGAAGAGGGCGACCTCTGCGTGCTGATAACCGAGCCCGGCCTGCCGCCCGAAGCCAAGGTCCCGCTTTTTGAACCGTTGAAAAAGGTTTCCTGCCCGCTCTACCTTGCGGTAAACAAGACAGATAAAGAAAGGTCCCCTGGGCGCGGCCGGGCCGCCGCGGCCTTCTTCTCTTCCCTCCTGCCGGTGGCCCGGGTCTTTATGATCTCGGCGCTGTCCGGAACGGGTCTTTCCGAGCTTCGCTCGGCGATAAAGGAAGCCCTGCCCGAGCATCCGCCCTATTACCCGCAGGACCAGTTGACCGACCGCTGGGAACGCTTCTACGTCGCGGAAATAATACGGGAACAGATCTTCCGGCTGTATTCCCAGGAGGTCCCGTACTCTTCGGCGGTGGAGATCGAGGAATTTCACGAGACCCCGGACCACAACGACCAGATACGGGCCGCCGTGCATGTCGCCCGCGCGGGACAGAAGCCCATACTTATAGGCAGGGGCGGCCGCTCCATAAAAGATCTCCGCGAGAGAGCTCAAAAAGCGATAGCCGCCTTCCTGGGCCGTCCCGTAGAACTGCACCTCACCGTGAAGGTAACCCCGGGCTGGCAGGATAATGTCCGGTTCCTGCGCGAAATTGGCTTTTATGAGAAAAAATAAGGATTATGGCGGGTATGTTTTAATTCTCGCTTTCTGCGGCTATTTCACGGTTTCTATGATCCTCACCGCGCTTATACTGCTTCTCTCCCTGGCGGCGGCCAAAGCGGTTTCCCTGCTGGCCGCGCCCGCCTTCGGCGCTGAAAACTTTTACAGGTTTACCGCGCTCCGCGATTCGGGTGCGTTCTCCGTCGCTTCGGCCCTGTCCGTGCCGGTGCAGTACCTGCTGGTCAGCTTTATGCTCTTTTCGGGTATGGACAGGCGCTGGCTGGCCGGAGTGCTCCTATATACCGCCCTGTTCTGCGGTCTGTTCTTCTGGCGCTTCGCAGCCGGATCGGGCCTGGGGACCTACCCGCTGTCCGGCCTGCCTGTCATGCTGGCGTGCATACTCGGCGGAGCGGCCGCGCTCACGGACGAGCCCGGCGAGAACCCGTGGCCGCCTGCAGTTTCCCGCTTTTTCCTCTGAAATCATTCCTCAGCTCCAGATCCCCGGGATCGTCTCTCCGCAAGGGCAGTTGCCGTCCGCTCCGATAAGACGGCTATGCACGGAAAAACCGCGTCTTTCCACAAGCTTCGCCGAGCAGGCCGGGCAGACGGTATCCTCTCCGCCGGCGCCGGGCACATTCCCGCAGTAGATATAGCGCAGCCCCTTTTTAAGCGCGATATCCCTCGCCCGCAGAAGCGTGGCAGCCGGGGTGGGCGGCGCCGCAGTCCTCAGGTGGTCGGGGTGAAAAGCGGTGAGATGCCAGGGGATGTTGCGGGAAAGCCCCGCCAGGTAAGAGGCCATCGCGGCTATCTCCGCGTCGGAATCGTTAAAGCCGGGGATAAGGAGAGTGACTACCTCAAGCCAGAACCCGCCGGCTTTTATAGTTTCTATTCCGGCCCGGACGGCCGCCAGTTCCGCGCCGCAGACCCTGCGGTATTTCTCCGGATCGAAGGATTTGAGGTCGGCTTTCCAAAAGTCCAGCACCGGGCGAAGGAAGGCGGCGGCTTCCGGCGTGGCGTACCCGTTGGAGACGAAAGCGGTGCGCAGGCCGCGGGCTTTGGCGGCGGAGAAGAGCGCGGCCGCCCATTCGGCGGTTATAAGGGGCTCGTTATAAGTGGAAACAAGCGCCTTCAGCCCGAGCGAAGCGGCCTCAGCCGCCATGGTTTCCGGGTCGGTCTCCAACGGGGACAGGGATCGTCCGCGGAAGCCGGAGATATCGTTGTTCTGGCAGAAGTCACAGGTGAAATTGCAGCCGAACATGCCGAAAGACAGAGTGCGGGCGCCCGGCAGGGCGTGAAAAAAAGGTTTTTTTTCTATCGGGTCCGCCGCGGCGCCCGAGATATAGCCCCACGGGGCCTGTAATTTCCCGCCGTCATTAAACCTGACGGAGCAGCGCCCGCGGCCGCCGGGCGCGATTACGCAGCGGTGCGCGCAGGCTAGGCAGCGCACTACGGCGCCCGCGGCTTTTTCATAAATAGCGGCTTCGCGGCACAGGGTATTAAGAAAGGCCGGCAGTCGGTTCTCAGACATTACAGGGTTTCGGGGCTATAACCTTAAGCGCGGACGGCATAATACTGATCCTTATCTTGCCGTCCCCGGCGAAGAAATCCTCGCCGTCAAGATGGTACCACGCCCCGCCGCCGCAATCCAGCTCGATTATCCTGCTGGATTTCTGCACCGTGAAGAAATCCAGCAGGCCGTCATCAATATAAGCGCCGGGGGCCATGCGCGCGCCGCCCCCGTACTGCGTCCC
>PEXO01000217.1:0-930 GCA_002779045.1 Elusimicrobia bacterium CG08_land_8_20_14_0_20_59_10
CCCAAAAACCGCAAGAAAGGCGTCTATCTTTTGATGGCACTGTTCCTGGCCGGGGGCGGCGGGATATTCCTTTACTTCATCCTTCAGGGTGCGGAGGATATGAAAGGAGGCCCGGGGAATTTCAGTTACGGCACCGTAGTGAGGGAAGGGGTGTCTTCGTTCTTCAGGTCGGTAGGCGCTCTTGCCGGAGATGATGACGAAACAAAGCGGAAACTGGCACTTCATAAGGCCAAAATGGAAGCGCTTGAGGCCAGCCAATCGAGCGTCGATATCTCCGACTGGATGGGCAAGGCGGCCCCCGCGGGGAAGCAGTCTTCTGCCCCTGCCGGCAGGCCTTCGGCTTCGTCGCGTCCTCCCACATCGGTCCCGAAAATGAGCGGCCGCGGCGGCGGGGGGGTCGGCGGCGGAGGAGGCACCAAATCTTCCGGAGGTGCTTCGGGGTCTTCCAAAGGGGCTTCGAAGTTCACAGCCGGCTCGAGCGGCGGCAATCTTAAAATTTCCGACGGCAAGTCCGCGCAAGGGGGACCGGGCAAGAAGGACGGGGGAACTTTGGGTTCTTTGCGTAACGCTCAGGCGACGCTTAAGGGGGCTCTTCAGACCAGTTCCGCTATGACCGCCAAGACCCAGTGGGGCCGGAGTTTCGCCGGCGGCTCTTCAAAGTCAGGAGGAGGCAGCGGAGGGGCGCTGGGGGCGTATGGTAAGTCCGGCTTGGTGTCCCTCGACAATATAAGGAGCGGTGAAATATCAGACTTGAAGACCACTGAAGGTTCCGCTCCGGCGGCGAGCGCGGCAAAAGCGATACCAGACCCCACCAAGACCATGCAGCAGAGCATGGCTTCTCTCCTTGATAGCAAGACGGCCGGCCGGCCGACCACTCCCTCTGCACCCAGTGAAACGCCCCCTGAAAACAAGAATACCCCTGAAGATCCC
>PEXO01000217.1:1088-1567 GCA_002779045.1 Elusimicrobia bacterium CG08_land_8_20_14_0_20_59_10
TGAATACACTGTCGTTTATGACATCACAGGTGAGCCCCCTGTGGCGGCATTTAATGCGGACAAGACGCAGTGGCCCCAGGAGGAACCTACGACCCCGTAAGACAGTCCCTGAGGCGGCGCGGGAGGGTCTTGACAATTGGGGTTTTGTCTGGTATAACATCACCGGGAAAAATAGCTTTGCCCTGAACGTCCGCAGGACTGTGTCAGGGAAGGTTCGGAGTTTTTTATTTACGGAAGCCGGGCGGAAAGGCGGGGTTATGATGAAACTTCAGACCAAAAAGAAAAAGGCCTCGCAGTACGTTGTCGGCGGGACCGTGGCCGTGATCATTCTCGGGTTGTGGATCTCGATGCCGCTCATGAACGGCATCTCCTCGTCTTCCGGGTCGGTGGGCAATCCGTTCAACTCCAGGGTTTCCGATATCTCCACGCTGGGCACCGATATCTCCCAGGAGGGCAGCGCGCCCGGTTCCGCCCTCAGC
>PEXO01000217.1:1718-2155 GCA_002779045.1 Elusimicrobia bacterium CG08_land_8_20_14_0_20_59_10
GTTCAGGGTCCTCGTCGGGAGCGCCCGGCGGCAAGCTCGCCAAAGTAGCTTCCATATCGGGCGGGGGCAATAATAGCAGGACCGCCGGCGGCAGTGCTCATAATAAATTCTTCGGCAGCGGCAACCAGAAAGCGGCATTTGCCAAGCCGGAGGGGCTGGATACCAAGAAAGAAGCCCCGGCGATACAGAGGGAGAACAAGGGGCCCGTTAACACCTCGCTTCAGAATGCCCTGGAGAAAAGCAAGCTGGCGCTGAAGTCCCCTAATTCCGACTCTTCCCGCAATGATGCCACTACGGCTTTCTCGGGCGGTTCAAAAGGGCTTTCCACATCGGAGCTTGGCGGCAAGTCGGAGGAGTCCTCGGCGGTTTCAGGTCTGGAACTCGGGGCGGCGGCCGGAGACCTTAAGAAGAACGATCCCAGTCTTAACAAGCATAAG
>PEXO01000398.1:0-3771 GCA_002779045.1 Elusimicrobia bacterium CG08_land_8_20_14_0_20_59_10
CTTATCATAGCCCGAATCTTCCAGGGCCATGCGTACGGCCTCGATGGTCATCTGCTGCAGGCGCGAGATCTGCGCGCCGGTCTGCGGCGGGATCTTGTACCTGAGGGAATCGAACTTGAAGCCTTCAATGAAGCCGCCTATTTTGGAATAGGTCTTGTCCAGGGCCTTGTGATCCTCGGAATAATAGAGTTTCCAGTCCCAGCGGTCTGCGGGCACTTCGCTTATGCAGTTGCGCCCTTCCAGCACGTTCTTCCAGAAGTCGTCTTTGTTCAGCGCCTTGGGAGCTATTATCCCGAGACCGATTATCGCGATTTTTTCGTTGTTCATATTTTTACCTTTAGCTTGTGCCAAACTACACCGCCCCGGCCTTTGGTTAAAGGCCAGTCCGTAAAATTTGTTTCGAAAAAAACGGTCCAGGCCGGAATCCGTCGTTCATGATTTAAAGTATTATACCAAAAAAACGGTCGCGTTGCGGAAGCCGTGCGCGGCTCTACACTGTTAAGTATAATACAATTACTACCTTCTTCTCCGAAAAAACGGACGATTGCGGCATATGCTCCCGGGCACCAGGCTCTTTCCCGGAGTTTGATTGTAACAATTGTTAAACGTATTGCGCGGAGGATTTTGCTAATATATACACATGAAGCTAAAATTCTGGGGCGCGCGCGGCTCTATTCCGGTTTCCGGGGCAAAATATAACAAATACGGCGGTTCCACCACCTGCGTGGAGGTTCGTTCCAGAAAAAATGAGCTCGTCATAATAGACGCCGGCACCGGCATACGCCTGCTGGGCAAGGAGCTGGTAAAAAATTCCTACAACAGCTTCACAATGCTTTTTACTCATTCGCACTGGGACCATGTTCTCGGTTTTCCTTTTTTTGCCCCGATATATAACAAGAAGACCCGCATTAACACGATGGGCTGCTCTTTTTCTTCCGACCCGGTGCGCGAGATCATAGCCAAGACCATGCAGCCGCCCGGTTTCCCCGTCAAATTCGAGGAGATCTCCGCCAAATTCCAATTCAGTTCCCTCTGCTCCACAGGCTGCGAGATCGTGGGCGGCCTGCACGTGGTGCCGGTGGAATTGAGCCATCCCAACCGGGGCCTGGGTTATAAATTTTCCGAATCCGGGAAACATTTCGTGTTCCTTACCGACAATGAACTCGGTTTCACCCATCCCGGGGGCCTCTCCTTTGCGGATTACGCGGCCTTTTCCAGCGGCGCCGACCTGTTGGTGCACGATGCCGATTATACTCCCGGGGAATACCCCAGGCGAATGACCTGGGGACATTCCACCTGGGAGCAGGCCCTCAACCTTGCGCTCGAGGCCGGGGTAGGCGCGCTGGGCCTTTTCCACCATGACCAGGACCGTTTCGACGCGGATGTGGACAGGATAGTCGCCGAATGTTCACTGCGCGCGCGCAAAGCCGGCTCCCGCCTGAAATGCTTCGCCCTCCGTGAAGGCCAGGAGATAAAACTGTAACGGTCCGTCCTGAAACAAAAGTGCCTAAAAAATTCAGCCTTTTAACGGCGGTCGCTGCGCTGCTCTTAAGCTCCGCGCAGGCCCGTTGCGGTATTTTCCCGGATAATTCCTTTACCGATTCCGCGCGGGGGACCACTTCCGCCCAATTCCTGAAGGTACCTCCTTCCGCGCGCTTTGCCGCGCTGGGCGGTTCGGGGCTCTCGCTAAAAGGCGCGGACGCGTTCTTCCTGAATCCCGCCGGGCTTCGGGCAGGGTACGGGCAGGAGGCTTGCGCCTCTTATGAAACGCTGCTGGAGGGCGCTTCGCGCACGGGCCTGGTCTACTCGGCCGGGAGCATGGCCGGCACTTTTTCCGCGGGACTGCTTTATCAGAATGCCGGGCCGGGGCTTGAAACCCTGGACGGAGCCAGGGCCGGGGATGGAGCAGAATTCTCCGCTTATGACGCGGCTTTCGGCGCCGGTTGGGCGCGTTCCTTCGGCAGGACGGACTTTGGCGTGACACTTAAGTACATAAAGTCAAAGCTCGCCGATGTTTCCGGGGATTCCGCGGCCATGGATGCCGGCATTATTATGCATGGTCTGCGCGACTCCGAAGCGGAACTGGCCCTGGCCGTCAGGAATTTCGGTCCCCCGCTGGAACTGGGGACTGAAAGCGCGCCGCTGCCTTTTGAGCTGGACGGCGGCCTGAGGTGGAAGTTCTCCTCCGGCGTCAATATTTTCCTGGAGGGCCGCCTGCCGGCGGACCATGCCCCTTATGTAGCGCTGGCCGGGGAATGGGGTCTTGCGGCCTCGCGGCATACGGGTGTGTTCCTGAGAAGCGGCCTGAATTTTAAGAATTACGACGAGCACGGCTTCATGGGGGTTTTTAACGGCGGTTTCGGACTGAAGCTGCGCGGGTTCCTGCTGGACTACGCCTTCTCACCGTACGGCGAACTGGGCGCCGCGCATCGCTTTACCGCGGGCTGGTCCTGGGGCGGCCCCGCCACTGTCGAAGCCAGGGATGCGCCTTTGCAGGCCATGGCCTCCGTAGCCGTGGCGCCCTTCCTCGGGGGAGCGGGAGTGACCGCCAGCGAAACCGAAGTGGTGCGCGGTCTTGTCGAGTCGGAACTGGTGAAGACCGGCAGGTTCACCGCGGTGGAACGGACCGGGCTGGACTTTATACTGAAGGAAAAAAATCTTTCTTATTCGGGCGTTTCCGGCGAGGGCGCCGCCGCGGAACTGGGCAGGCTTGCGGGGGCGAAGTATGCTGTTTTCGGGATCGTCTCCAGGGACAACAACGGCTACAGCATAACCGCCCGCCTTGTGGCCGTGGCTTCCGGTGAAGTCGCCCGGTCAAAAACGGTCTCCGCCGGGGACGATTATCTGTTCAAAGAAGCGTCACGCGTTCTTGCCGCGGCGCTGGCGGCGGAGAGATCACCGGCCCAGTCGCCGTTTAAGTACCCTGAGCATCGCGGAGTGCACGCGCCCGTTGGCGGCGAGAGTTTCGCTTCCCATGTGTTCTACGGCATTCCATGGGGCTCCGGAAAAGTTGCTTACCTTCCCCCCCGCTTCTTCGACGATCAGCTTTCCCGCGGCGACATCCCAGGGTTTCAGACCGAATTCCCAGTACCCGTCGGTGCGGCCCGCGGCCAGCCAGCACAGGTCGAGCGACGCGGCGCCCATGCGGCGCACATCGTGGGACAGCTTCATGAATTCCGCGAAAAAACCGCAGTAAAAATCCGCTTTCCTGTACCTGTCGTAGGCAAAGCCCGTAACCAGCAGCGACTTTGAAAGAGCCGTGGTTCCTGAGACGAAAATACGCCTGCCGTTAAGGAAGGTCCCGCCGCCGAGCCCGGCGGTGAAAAGTTCCCGTCTGAAAGGATCGTATACCCCGCCGGCTTTTATCACGCCATTCTCTGAAAAACCTATGGAGACCGCGGCCGCCGGGAAGCCATGCGCGTAATTGGTGGTTCCGTCCAGAGGGTCAATTATCCAAAGGCGGCCGCCCGCGGGAACTTTTTTTGGGCTCTCTTCCGCCAGAAAAGAATCCCCGGGAAAGGCCCGGCTGATGGTCTCTATTACTTTTTTCTCGGAGGCCAGGTCGGCTTCGGTAAGGAGGTTTGCTCTTCCTTTAAGGCGGTAGCCTACCTTGCCGAACCTGGAGGACAGGATCTTCCCGCCTTCGAGTAGGGCTTTTTTTAATATAAGGAGTTCTTTCATCGGTTCTTTCTCCTGAGCGCTATGCGGGCGGCGGCCTCTTCGGCGGGCATGGCGAGCTCTACGAAAACAAGCCTCCGTTCCGGCAGGGTC
>PEXO01000398.1:3787-9662 GCA_002779045.1 Elusimicrobia bacterium CG08_land_8_20_14_0_20_59_10
TAAAGCCATCCCTGAAATGCTCATTATCCAGCAGTCCCCCGGCCAGCGCCGTTCTTACCGGGCCTCTTTTTCCGGCGGCGGCCGCAGCCAGCAGCGCAGCCAGCTCATGCTGTGCCGCCGCGGCCATTGCGGAGCAGGCCGCGTCGCCGTGCTGCGCCCGCCGGAGCAGTTTCGCCGCAAAAGAGGCGCAGCGTCCGTGCCCCATGGCCGCGGCCTCACGCAGGCGGCCCAGCATACCCAGGTACTGTCTTCCCAGCCAGCGCCCGGAACCGGGATCTCCTGCCGGGGGATTGGCGCCGCCGGTCATCTTGAACGACCCCGGGCTTCCGCTGAAAGCCACAGCCCCGGTACCGGCTATGAGAAGTATCCCGTCTTTTCCCCCGAAAGCCGCGAAATGCGCAGCCTCGGCGTCCGAGATCACGTCTACAAGATTCAACCTGTTCTTAAGGGCTTTAAAAAGAAAAGGCTTTTTCCATTTACGGCTGATGGCCCCGCGCGTAGCTATGGCCAGCGCGGCCCGCGGGCCTCCGGGCCAGGGGGAGACACGGTTTACAAGTTCCCCGGGCAGGAAGCGTACAGATCTGGTGGGCCAGCGAGCCGCGCATACGGGCCGCAATCCCCGGTCGAAAGCGGCCACCCGCGTCCAGGTACCACCCCTGTCCACGCCTATGGCAGCTATCTTTTTTCCGCTCTTTTTTGTGGCCTGTGACATGGGACCTGCTCTTATTGACGACGGAACGGCAATAATGATAACATATATAAACACAAGCAGTCCTTATGATTAAACAGTCGGACAGGGTAAGCCTGTCAACCATAATAAGCCCTGAAAACGTTCTGTTCCTGGAAAGCGGGATATCAACAGAAGAAGCCGTCCGCCGCCTGGCGGAGAGGATCCTGCCCCAGGTCGGCGCTATTATTCCCCGCAAGGCGCTTTTTGACCGCCTGGCCGAGGTGGAGAAGCTCAACCAGGTGCTGGAGAGCGGCTTCTATATCCCGCACGCCAAATTCAAGGAGCTGGATAATTTCAAGGCTGTATTGGGCCTGTCCGGGGAAGGTATTACCGATCCGGCCACGGGCATCAAAGTGAAATCCGCGCTTCTCCTGCTCTCCCCCCACAAACCCGCTTTCTTCCAGCGCCACCTCAACATGCTTTCGCTGCTTTCACAGACTTTCCAACCGGCGCTTATTGAAAAGCTGTCCGCCCTAAAAGAACCTTCCGCGGTAGTTTCGGCGATAATAAAGAAAGCCTGAATGTCCCCCAGCCCTGGTCTTTTTCCGCTTTCAGCGGGCAGGGCGTAATATATATAATCATTTAATGGTCCCGCCCCCGAATCCCAGGTTTAAACAGGTTTTTGTGCTGAGTACGGCCATGCTCAGTTTCATTTCCTTCTGGAAGGCCGCCTCCATAGTCCTCTGCGATTTCGGTTCCAGCGCCTATTATGCCGGCGGCATAGCCATGAACGCCTTTGGCCCGGCTTTCCCCTGGTTCATAATGGGCGTCATGCTTTTCTCCGGCCTGATGCTGGGGATCTATACCGAATCCTGCACGATGTTCACTCGCGGCGGGGTCTATGTCGTTGTGCGGGCGGCCATGGGCAAGGTAATGGCCAAGCTTTCCGTTTCGGCCCTCCTCTTCGACTATACCCTGACCGGCCCGATAAGTTCCGTTACCGCCGGGCTTTACCTCGGCAGCCTTTTCGAGAATATTTTTCCTTTGCTCAATATACACTGGCAGGTGCCGGGCCGGGCTTTTGCCGTGGTCTTCGCGCTGCTGGTCACGGCTTATTTCTGGCGCGCGAATATACGCGGTATAGAGGAATCGGCTGACAATAATTCCAAAATAATCGGTTTTGTCGCCGTGGTCGCTGTCGCGCTTATCATCTGGGCCGGCGTCACACTTTATGTACGGGGTTTCACATTGCCGCCTTTCACCCCCGTGTTCACGCCCAAGGCCCTGGGCTGGACCTCTAATTTCCCGTGGATCAAGGCCATAGGGGCGGTGGGGCTTTTAATGGCTTTCGGCCACTCCATACTGGCCCTGAGCGGCCTTGAAACCCTGGCGCAGGTGTACCGCGAGATAGAAGACCCCAAGGTCGAAAACCTCAAGAAGGCGGTGGTGGTGATCTTCCTGTTCAGCGTGTTTTTCACCGGCCTGCTGACCTTTATTTCCGCGCTGATAATTCCGCCGGAACTTATAGCCGGGAAGTACGCTGATAACCTGCTTGGCGGGCTGGCAATTGAGCTGCATGGTCCCTACTGGGCGCGCCTGTTCATGCAGATGGCGGTCGTCCTTTCCGGGACCCTCATGCTGGTGGGCGCGGTAAATACTTCCTTCGTCGGCTCCAACGGGGTGCTCAACCGCGTGGCTGACGACGGGATACTGCATGACTGGTTCCGCGGTATACATAAGAAGTACGGCACCACCTACCGCATGATCAACATTGTTGCCATAACGCAGATACTGATAATCCTGATCTCGGGCGGCGACATCTTCCTGCTGGGCGAGGCCTATTCTTTCGGCGTGCTCTGGAGCCTTACTTTCGATACGCTCTCCATGATCATCCTGCGCTTCCGCAAGCGCGAAGAAGAGCGGGAATGGATGTTCCCGCTCAATATAAAGGTCAATAACATATATGTACCCATAGGTATGATGGCCGTGCTTGTCGTTCTGCTGGCCGCCACCGGTATGAACATGCTCACCAAGAAGGTGGCCACCATCGGCGGTGTGCTGTTCACTCTGACCTTTTTCACCATCTTCCATATCTCCGAGAAGATGAACGAAAAAAAGGCCCAGCTTTATGCCAGGGACGAGGACCCGGACGAAAAGCTCAACCTGAAGCAGGCCAACGATATTTCCGCCATTTTACCGGAACTGTCCAAGCCCCACAGGATACTGGTGCCGGTGCGCAATCCGAACAACCTGGTGCACCTTAAGACGGTGCTGGAAACCGTGGAGGACGAGGATACCGACATAATAGTGCTGAGCGCGCGCATAGCCAAGGGCCTGCAGTCCGGCGAGGAGGTCATGTCCGAAGAGGATAAGGACCTTTTCAGCGACGTGGTGCTGCTGGCGGAGAAATACGGCAAGACGGTGAAGCCGCTGTTCCTGTTCTCCAACGATCCGTTCTTTTCCATAGCGCAGGTAGCGCAGGCCGCCGGCTGCGAAGAGATAGTGATGGGGGTTTCCGGCGCCACCGGCGCGGAGGTGCAGATGGAACGTCTGGCCATGGCCTGGGGCATGCTCAAGAAGCCCGAAGTGGCGGGAAGGTCCGTTCTGGCCAGGGTGGTCTGGGAAGGGCGGCAGATGACGTACCAGCTCAGTTAGTAGTCAGTTAGTAAAGAGTCAAGAGTAAGAAGAATGTAAGTGGTATGCCGACCTTAATAACCCTTTGCTCTTTACCCTTTACTGTTTAACACGAGGTATTTATGGCTATAAGAAGGATCTGCAAGTACGGCGAGAAAATACTTGAGAAGAAGACCAAAAAGGTCAATTTCGACGAGGTAAAAAAAGACCTGCCGGCGCTGCTGGCCGATATGTATGAGACAATGGACCTGGTTGCCGGCGCCGGCTTGTCGGCAAACCAGGTGGGCCTGGATATGCGCCTGGCGATCATCCTGATACACCGGGACGGCGAGCCGTCACTAAAGATAACGATAATAAACCCGGAGCTGGTGGAAAGATCCGGTACCCTCTCCGCGGAGGAAGGCTGCCTTTCTTTTCCCGGCCTTTTTGCGAAGGTGCGGCGCTCGGCCAAGGTGAAGGTCCGCGCGCTTAACGAAAAGGGGCTCCCCATAGAGATAAACGCCGAGGGGATCTTTGCCAGGGCGCTGCAGCACGAGATGGACCATCTCGACGGGGTGGTGTTCACGGACCGCCTCCCCCTGTTGTCCCGTCTTAAGCTGAAGCCCGTGCTGATGCGGCTCAAACGGCGCTGGAAAAAGATGGATGAGACGAAGCTGTCTCCTAAGCGAAGAGCCCTAAGCTGAAGCCGGTACTGGAACTGATGAAGAAACTGCGCGTTGTTTTCCTCGGCACGCCCGATATAGCCTGCGGTTTCCTCAGCCGCATAGCCGCGTCCAGGCATGAGATAGCCGGGGTGATCTCGCAGCCCGACAGGCCCTCCGGCCGCGGCCTGAAGCTGTGTTGTTCCCCGGTCAGCGCGCTTTCCGCCGAACGCCGTTTTAAAACCTTTACACCGGCGGACAAGAACGCGCTTCATGAAGTGATAGCGGAGCTTGAGCCGGACCTCTGCGTAGTTGTGGCCTATGGTCTGCTTATCCCGGGACGTACGCTGGCGCTTTCCCGCCTGGGTTTTCTCAACGTGCACTTTTCCCTTCTCCCGCGCTACCGCGGCGCCGCGCCGGTGCAGTGGGCGCTGATGAACGGTGAAACCGTCACGGGCGTCACGCTTTTCTGGCTGGACGAGGGGCTGGATACCGGTCCTGTTTTTTTGCGCCGCGCGGTGCCTGTTCCGGAAACCGACGACGCGTATTCTCTTTTCGCGCGGCTCGCCTGCGCCGGGACTGATCTGCTGGCCGAAGGGCTGGAACAGGCAGCGGCCGGCGGGATAATACGCGAGCCGCAGTCAGGCGAGCCGTCCCACGCGCCCAAGCTTACCTCCGGCCTGGCGCGTCTTGATTTCGCTCTGCCGGCCGCCTCGGCTCTCGGGAAGGTTCGCGGCCTGGCCTGCGGGCCCCGGGCGCGGTTCACCTTTTGCGCGCGGGGCCGGAGTACTACGGTGCAGGTGCTGGGCGCCGCGGCGGCCCCTGAACCCCGCTGCGGCGCTGCCGGCGAAATACTTTTCGTTGAGCCCGGCGGCGGCTTTATTGTAAAATGTGGCGTCGGCGCATTGTTGGTCAGAACCGTCAGGCCCGAGGGTAAAAAAGAAATGTCCGGCGCGGATTTCCTGAACGGGCTGCGGCTCGGGCGGGGCGACAATCTAAGGAGTTCCTGTGGGACTTAAAGAATTTTACCAGCGTCATTTTTCCGCCAGCGACGAGCAGATAGTAACACTGGGCTTCCTGCTGCGCGTGGGCAGCGTGGGTTTAGTGCTTTGCCTGCTTACTTATTTTCTCTTTTCCTGGACCATGGAAACCGTCATACATCACAGGAAAGAGGTCATAGTCCCCGATATTTCCGGGAAATCCTCGGTAAACGCGCTGCAGGTCCTTTCCGAGAGCAACCTGGGCATGAAGATCGCCGGTTATGAGTTCAATGAGACGGTCCCTATCGGCACGGTGCTGCGCCACACCCCCTCCGCCGGCGTTACAGTGCGCGAGAGCAAGATAATACAGGTCGTTTTCAGCCAGGGCGGCGAATCCGTGTTCACCCCGAACCTTATCGGGCTCCCGCTGCGGAACGCCGAGCTTATGCTGCGCCAGCGCCAGCTGGGGCTGGGCGAGAAAAGCGAGTCTTATTCGCTGAAGGCCGAAAAGGGAACAGTGCTTTTACAGGACCCTAAGCCGGAGCTGAGCGTCTCCAAGAACACGATGGTCCATGTCACCGTCTCCGCCGGCACCCCCCCGGACGGCATAGTGATGATGCCCGATTTCAGGCAGAAGAAGAAGGACGAAGCGCAGCAGTGGGCCTCAGAGAGCGGCGTCACCTTGAATATTACCGAGGACCCGAGCTCCCTTTTCCCCGGCGGTACCGTTATAGACCAGAAGCCGGACCCGGATACCGTGGTTAATGCGGATTTCCGGATAACGCTGACCGTCAGTTCCCGCAAGGGCGCCGCCGGAGACGACCGCGAGTTCCGCGTGCATTACGAGGTGTCGCAGAGCGGTTCTCAGCGCAATATCCGCGTAGTGGCCGTCGGAAAACGGGGCGACCGCGAGATCTTCAACGGCTTGCGCGACCCCGGTTCGAAAATAG
>PEXO01000449.1 GCA_002779045.1 Elusimicrobia bacterium CG08_land_8_20_14_0_20_59_10
AAAGCTCCGTTTCCCCAGCGTAGGGGCCACCGAGAACCTTATGATGTGCGCCGCCCTGATACCGGGTGTGACCACGCTTGAGAATTGCGCCAGGGAGCCGGAAATTGCGGACCTGGCCGGGGCCCTTGTGAAAATGGGCGCCGGCGTGGAAGGCGCGGGTACCGCCATTATAAAGATAAAGGGCGCGGCCTCGCTGAAGGGACTTAAATATACAGTGATGCCGGACCGGGTCGAGACCGGAACTTTTATGCTGCTCTGCGCCGCCGCAGGCGGCAGGGTGCGGCTCCTTAATACCGCGCCCAGGACGCTGGAGGCCTTGATCAAGGCCATGAAGAAAGCCGGCGTGACGGTGAACTCGTTCCGTGATTCGCTGGAGATCGTAGCGCCGCACGGCAGGCCCAGAGCGGTCAGCGTGGCTACCAGGCCGCACCCCGGCTTCCCGACGGACCTGCAGGCCCCGTGGATGGCTTTCATGGCGCGGGCTTCCGGAACGGCCGAGGTGCACGAGGAGATCTTCGAGAACCGTTTCATGCATGCCCCGGAACTGGCGCGGATGGGCGCGGATATCACCGTTATGGACAGGAAGGCCGTTATACGCGGGGTGCCGGCTCTTTTGGGCGCCCCGGTGATGGCCTCGGATATACGCGCCGGGGCCGCCATGGTGGTGGCCGCCGCCTCCGCGAAAGGAAGGACCGTAATACGCCGCGTCTATCATATAGACCGGGGCTACGAGAAACTGGAGCACAAGCTCAAAGACCTGGGCCTGGACGTTTCGCGGGTGAAGGTTTAATGCCTATAATCAGCTTTGAAGAGGCGGAAAAAATATTGATCTCGCGGCAGGATCCCGTCAGGAAGGAGGGGCTGGCGCACATTTCCGCCTGCCTCGGGCGGCTGGGCAACCCGCATCTCAGGCTTAAAACGATACATATCACGGGGACGAACGGCAAAGGCTCGGTCTGCGCGCTTTTCGAGGCTTCCGCCAGGGCCGCCGGCCTCAAGACCGGTCTTTTCATTTCCCCGCATCTCCTGGGCATGACGGAGCGCATACAGCTCAACGGTATCCCCGTGCGGGAAGAGGTTTTCGCCGGGCTTTTAACGGAGGTCTTCTCCGCCGGGCCCGACCTGAGTTTTTTTGAGCTGCTTACCTGCATGGCTTTTCTGCACTTCGCGCGGGAGAAGACGGACCTGGCCGTTATCGAAGTCGGGATAGGCGGCCGCCTGGACACCACTAATGTGCTGACCCGGCCGGAGCTCAGCGTGATAACCTCCGTGGATTATGACCACCAGAAATACCTTGGCGATACGCTTGGCGAGATAGCCGCGCAGAAAGCCGGCATAATAAAGCCCGGCGGCATCTGCCTGGCGCCCCTGCTGCCTCCCGAGGCCAGGGTGGAGATCTCCCGGGAGGCCTCGGAAAAGAACGCGCAGTGCCATTTTTTCGCCCCGGTCTTCGAGATAGTTTCCAGAGATTGGGAGAACAACAGCATGAAGCTGCGCCACAAAAAGACCGGCGAGGCGTACCGCTTCGGCATACCGGGCTGTCCGCAGGTTTCCAACGCCACTCTGGTCTGGGAGGGTCTGGAGATCCTGCGCGGCCTGGGCTGGCCGTTGAGTACGGCGCATGCGGCGGCCGGCTTCGACTTGGTGCGCTGGCCGGCCAGGTTCCAGGCCGTCCGCGGGGGGGCGGAATTCGGCGGCGCGCTCTTTATAGTGGACGGTGCGCATAACCCGGAGGCCGTGCGCGCCTTTTCCCAGAACTGGAGGGCCTCGCCTTTTGCCGGAAAAACCCCGGCTTTTGTGGTAGGCATGCTGCAGGATAAGGAGCGCCGGGGCATACTCGGGCTGCTGGCTCCCCTGGCCGGGAAATTTATTTTTACGCGCCCGGAATCGCTTCGCGCCGCGGACCCCTACGCGCTGGCCGACGAGCTTTCGGCGCTGAGGCCGGATGCGGAAGTGGAAGTGCAGGAGGATATACGGGCGGCCCTTACCGTCGCGTCCGGTTCCGGCACAGCCGCGGTGCTGGGGTCTTTTTATCTGGCGGGGTCGGCGCTCAAGATCCTGGGCTGAGCGGGTAGCGAGGTGCTTATGATAGGCATAGGTATAGACATAGGCGGAACGAATACCAAGCTGGCGGCCGTGAGCAGCGGGGGGAAACTGCTGGCGCAGGAGCGCTTCCGCACCGAACCCGGGAAGGGGCCGGCCGATTTTGTGCGGCGTCTTTCCAAAGTGGTCCTGGCTTTCCGGCGGGATTATGGCCGCAGGCTGGTGTCTATAGGCATAGGCGCCGCCGGTGACGTGGACCCGGAGCGGGGGGTGATCCGGTTCTCGCCTAACCTTGCCTGGAGGAACGTGCGGCTGGCTGGGCCGCTGGGAAAACTTACCGGCCTGCCCTGCTTTATGGAGAACGACGCCAATATGGCCGCCTGGGGCGCTTTCGAGCTGGAACTCTGGCGGAAGAAAAAAAATATCATCACCCTGACGCTCGGCACCGGCATAGGTTCCGGCCTTGTTTTCGGCGGAGAGCTGTACCACGGGGCCAACGGTTCCGCCGGCGAGGCCGGGCACCTCAAGGTGCAGTGTGACGGGCGGCCGTGTCATTGCGGCGGTAAAGGGTGTTTGGAGGCCTATTGCGGCAGTTACGCCATCATGGCCCGCGCGGGGGAACTTATAAAGGACGTGCCTCTTTTTGTCCGCAAATATTCCGACCCCGGCCGTGATAAATTCAACACCATCTGCCTGACGAATGCCGCTGCCGCGGGCGACAAGACGGCGCGGCGGGTCTGGACGGAGACCGGCGACTGGCTCGGCCGCGGGCTTGCCGGGCTGATCCTCGTGCTGGACCCGGACTGTGTAGTGCTTACCGGCGGTGTCTCTAAAGCCGCGAAGTGGTTCCTCCCCGCCATGAACAAGGTGCTCCGCGCCCAGCAGATAACGACCCCGTTCTCGCGCGTAGCGATCAGGATCTCGGAAAACGCGGACCTGGGCTCGCACGGCGCCGCCCTGTTCGGGCTGGAGAAGGCGCTGAAATAACCGGAAGACGGAAAACCGCAGGTGTGTAAAATTACCCGGAGGATGAAGAAAACTATACTATTGTTGTTCTTTACGGTCTGCGCGGCTGAGGCCGGGGCCTATAACCTGCCGTCGTCAACCGGCACGCACCGGGTGCGTTTCGAAGCTGACGAAGCCAATTTTAACGAGTATACGCGCGTGATAAATCTCAAGGGCAATGTCACTCTGGAAGAGGTTTCCCAGGCGGACAAAGTGGTTAAGATAATACGCGCCAAAGACCTTTCGGTGGACATGGCCGGCCGCACCGTAGTGTCGCCCTCCGATTTCGTTATTGACGACGATACAGGCAGCATCTACGGCACGAGCGGAACGGTGGATTACGGCGCGGAGAAGGGGCATATAAATAACGGCCGTTTCACGCATAAGAATTTCATCTTCCGCGGCCGCACGGTGGAATTCGACCACGAGGATTACACCTATAAGAAGGCCAGCCTGACCAGCTGCGACGAGCAGCCGCCGCATTACCATATCAGGGCCTCACGGATATACCTGGCGCCCGGCCGCTATTTCCTGGCCTACAATACCGTGTTTTTTCTCGGCAAGGTGCCGGTGTTCTATTTCCCGGTGCTTTATAAGCCGCTGATCGGCGGTACGCCTTTCGTCAGCATCTTCCGCCCGGGATACGACCAGCGCAACGGGTTGTTCGTAAAATCCAGCTACATATACCGCGTCAACCGCGAAACCCGCGCGAAGCTCTTCCTGGATTATTTCGGCAGGCGCGGCCTGGGTATGGGCGGGGAGGTGGATTTTTACCGGCCTGAAAGGAACATCACCAGCCTTTCCTTTTACCGCATCCGCGAGTATGGCATGGAAACGGACAGGTGGGGCGCCAACGGCGGTTACTGGCAGCGCCTTAACAGGTTCAACGAATCCGACACCTCGCACTATTACAGCCAGGGTTATTTCCGGCTGCTTTCCGACCCCAGGGTCAATAACGACTTCTTCAGGAGCAACCCCTTCGCGGTGAGCCCGGACGAGCAGGCCAGCGTCGCGCTGACCAGGCAGACCTCCTTCACGCTGACGCGCGTGAGCGCCTACGGGCGGCAGACGCGTTCGTCCGACCTGACAAAATTCGAGAAAGCCAACAGTTCCATCCCCAGGCTGGATTTCAACACGGTCCCGTTCAAGGTCCTGCGCCTGCCGGTCCTGAATTCGTTCGCCGGTTATTTCGAGAATGCCCGGGACGAAGGGCTGCCTTATACGCAGAGAAGGGGAAAAGCCGCCTGGACGGTTTCGAGATCGGCGCCGCTGGTGCGCAATGTAATACTTTCCCCGTCGGTCTTCTACGACCAGGCCGTCTTTATCTCCACCGTGCCGGGCCGGATCGATACCTGGATAGGGCGCTATGGCGGCGCGGCCACCCTGCGCTACGACCGCTTCTGGGGCTCCCTGGACCTGGGGTATTCCTATACGCGCCGCCTGCGCAGCAATAAGCTGGAGAGCGACTCGGATGCCGTTGATAAGGGGCAGGAGGTGCATTCCCTTTCCTCGCAGTTGTTCGTTATGCCGCGGTTCAATACCTACTACAAGCTCTCCACCTCGTACGACCTGCGCGATCATTATGTGGCCTCTTTTTCCCGCCGCCTCGCCCCTATTACCGGTGAGATCTATTACGGGCCCAGGCCGTTCATGGAGATCTACCTGTCGGAAACCTATAGTATCTACAGCGGGACGCGCAGTTTCGTCGCGCAGGTAAATATCGGGGATAAGGAAAATTATATCGGCGGCGGAATAGCGAACTACAGCAATGCGCCGCGCGGCTGGGTGGTGAGCAATACCCTCGGCTTCCGTCCCTGGAAAGGCTCGCGCTGGCGCGCCGAAACGGTGCTGCGCAGCCGCCTGGTCTCCGAAGGCGGGTTCAAGTTCGGGGATATCAAGCTGTTCGAAAAAGGCCTGACCCTTTACAGGGATTTCCACGACTTTTATACGCGCTGGAATTTCCGGGAAAGGTCCGGCGGCGTGCGTGAGTTCTTCTTCTATGTTACGCTCAAGATGAACGCGCCGAAGCGTGTGGACGACCTGGAGAAGAAATCCCGCGAATTCTGGCACCCGTGGCGGGCTGACGGGGCGGTCAGGGATTGAGAGAGGGATATATTCGTTTTGCTTTTTGCAAAATGATAAACTATAGTCCGGGATAAATACATATGAAAAAACCTCTCTGGCTGGTAACCGGGGGAGCCGGGTTCATAGGCTCCAATATAGTGGAGGAACTGCTGAAGCGCGGCCTGCGCGCGCGTGTGTTTGATAATTTTTCCACAGGGAAAAAAGAGAACCTCGCCCCTTTTTCAGGTAAATTCGAGCTCGTGACTGGGGATCTGCGCGAGCCGAAGGACGTCGCGAAGGCCATGAAGGGCGTTACTTATGTGCTGCACCAGGCGGCTTTCCGTTCCGTGCCCAAATCGGTGGACAATCCGCGCGCGGCCAACGACAACAACGCTACCGGCACCCTGAACGCGCTTATGGCGGCCAAAGAGGCCGGGGTGAAGCGCTTTGTTTACGCCGCCACCAGCTCCGCGTACGGTGATTGCCGCGTTTTCCCGCAGAAGGAATCACTCCCTACGATGCCGGTCTCTCCTTACGCGGTGAGCAAGCTGGCCGGCGAGCATTACTGTCACGTTTACGCAAAGACCTACGGGCTTGAGACGGTGGCGCTGCGCTATTTCAACGTGTTCGGGCCCCGGCAGAATCCCGAGTCCGTCTATTCAGCCGTGATACCGCGCTTTATGGAGCTGGCCGTGCAGGGCAAGCCCCTTGAAATACACTGGGACGGCCGGCAGTCCCGGGATTTCACCTATGTCAGCAATGTCGTGGACGGCAATATCCGGGCGGCGCTCGCCCCTTCCGCGGTCTCGGGGCTTACGATAAATGTGGCTACCGGCACGAATATCTCCCTGCTCGACATAGCCGGGCAGCTTGAAAAGATAACCGGGCGCAGGCTCGGGAAGAAATTCTCCCCTAAGCGCAAGGGCGACATCCGCAAGACCTATTCCGATATCTCCCTCGCCCGCAAACAGCTTAAATACAGGCCGCTGGTCTCTTTCCCCGACGGGCTTAAGCTTACCTGGGATTATTTCTCCGCTAAATTCAAGGGGGCGGAATGATATTCAACGTTTCTTCTCCTTCCGGCTGGATAGAGGTGGTCTGCGGCAGCATGTTCTCCGGCAAGACGCAGGAACTGATACGGCGTCTGAAGCTGGCCAATATAGCCAGGCAGAAGGTGCAGGTGTTCAATTCACACCTGGATACCAGGTATTCGAAAGAGCATTTGGTATCGCACGATAAGTCCACGCTGGCGGCCCGGCCAGTGAAGAACGCCAGGGAGATACTTAAGGACGTCCTGCCCGATACGCAGGTGGTGGGGATAGACGAAGCGCACTTCTTCGGCCCCGAGATCGTGGAGGTGGCGCAGAAGCTGGCCGATTCCGGCCGCCGCGTAATAGTGGCGGGGCTCGACATGGATTATCGCGGCGGGTCTTTCGATAATATGGCAAGGCTGATGGCGGTGGCCGAGTTCGTTACCAAGAACCTGGCCATCTGCATGGTCTGCGGCAACCCGGCCCATTTCAGCCAGCGCCTGACCGATTCGGGCCGCAGGATAGAGGTCGGCGCGGGCGACAAATACGAAGCCCGCTGCCGCAAGTGCTTTAAACCGGAAAAATAACGAACTGCCGGCCGCCTGCGGCTTGCAGCAAGCAGTCCCTTAAATTATGTACCGTTCAGAGAAATTCAACCCTCCGCTCTTCGGGAAACTGTTCCATCTCGGCGGGAAGCTCTCCGGTTCCAACCGCTGGCTGAAACTGGCCGAGGCGCTGCCCTGGGAAAAGCTCGACGCAGCGTACGGCCGCTATTTCTCGGCCGGGTACGGCCGTCCCGCGAAGGATTCCCGCCTTATCTGCGGGCTGCTGGCGGTAAAGCAGCTTAAGGGGCTTTCCAACGAGGAGACGGCGGCCGAGTTCAGGGAGAGCCCCTATATACAGGCTTTCTGCGGGCAGGAATATTTCGCTCTTGAGGACGTTATCAATCCCGGGATCCTTTCCGAAAGGCGCAAGCGCCTGGGGACTGAATTCCTGTCGCTGCTGGACGCTGAGCTTTCAGCCGCGCTCAAAGCCGACAAGGAGCTCAGATTCCGTTGTGTCCGGCCACAGGCGGAAGAAGCCTGCTTCTTCCGTTCTCTTCTGGAGAAAGTACGTTCCGTCTTCCGGAAATAAGAACGCGGAACATTTGTTCCGCGTAGTTCCGTCCCTTATCCTTTTCCGTTACGGGCTCCAATTCGGAGTAAAAGTGCTTCCCTTAAGATCGGTGAGCGGATGCGGGGCGCTGCCGTCCGCGTCCATTACGAATAGTTCCTTGCGGCCCCTGCGCGTGGAAGTGAACGCTATGAACCTGCCGTCGGGGGACCAGGAGGGGTCCTCGTTGTCCCCGGCCTTCACGCTCAGGCGGCGGATCTGGCTGCCGGTCACGTCCATTACGAAAATATTCAGTTTTTCTTTCCTGGTCTCCCTGCCTGCGAAGACCAGCCATTGCCCCGACGCGGACCAGGAGGGGGAGTCGCACCAGTTCATCCTGGTCAGGCGGCGCGTTTTGCCCGTGGCCAGGTTGAGAACGAAGATCTGCGGGTTGCCGGCCCTGTCGGAGACGAAGGCCACCTCCTTCCCGTCGGGGGACCAGGTCGGGGAAGAGCTTACCCCGAACCCTTTCATGAGCGCCTTAAGTTTTTTGGTGACTATGTCCAGGGCGTAGATGCCGGGGTCGTCCCCGCGCGAGAGGGTCATCACCATGGTCATGCCGTTGGGCGAAACCCCGCCCGGGATGTTCAACCCCTGGAAGGTGGTGAACGGGCGGATCTTGCCCGCTTTCAGGTCTATCTCGAACATGTCGGGGTTGCCCCAGCGGTAGGTGGTGTAGTAGATGCGGAAACCGTCTTTGGACCAGCGCGGGAGCAGGTTTATACTGTTGTCCGATGTGAGCTTCGTGAGGTTCTCCCCGTCGTAGTCCACCATGTACAGCTCTTTGCGGCCGGTGGCGTTGTTGGAGAACACCAGTTTTGAATGGGCTATGCCCGGGCGCCCGGCCAGGCGCTGTGTTATGTCGTCCGAGAACATGTGCGCCGCCCGGCGCAGCGCCCGCTTTTCTCCCCGGTAGAACTTCTCCATGACGGGCCTGCCGGAATTGAGGTCATACAGGCGCGGGCTGAAGGTCCAGACTCCGCCGGAGTCCCTGGCCTTGCCGGTGATAAGGTTCGGGGCGAGGGCCTTCCAGAACGCGAGAGACTGTTTGCCGGTATCCAGGTTGGCGGTGGTCAGCGCGTCCTCCTGGATGTCGAAATATCTGGAATAAAAAAGGTCCGCGCGGATAATATCGCGGAAATTTTCGGCTATGTCCAGGTCCTCCCGGCTGTCGGCCCGCTCCGGCAGGAACTGCGACAGCGCGACCCTGGTCTGGCTGGTCTCAATACCGGAATTTACCCCTATATAAACATTAGTGGCGCAATAAAGGGGGCAAGCGCCCAGGACCAGCAGGAGTGCCGCGAGCGCTTTCATGGGAGGATCAGGCCTTTTTCTTGCGCGGATTGGCTTTCCCGGGCGGAGGGGAAAGCCTGTCGATATGGTCTTTGGCGGTGGCGGCTTCAGGGGACTTGGGGAAGTCCTGCAGCACCGAGCGCAGGTACTTCAGGGCCTCGCTTTTTTTGTCTCCCGGCAGCTTCAGGAGCGTCATGGCGTATTTAAGGCGGGCGGCGGGCACGCGGGAGGATTTCGGGTACTTCTCAAGCATATGGGCGTACGCCACCGCTGCGTCCTGCCAGCGTTCCTTTACATAAAGCGATTCTCCGAGGTAAAAATAAGCGGGTGTCGCAAGCTCCCCCTCGGGGAACTTCTCCAGGTAGGTTTTGAAGCCGTCAGCGGCGCTGTCGAAATTATTGTTGAGGTAGGCATTGTAGGCGTCGTTATAGAGCTTTGCCGGCAGCAGGGTGGTGTTCACTTCATCCTGCTGTTTCTTTATAGTCCGGCCAATGGCGTTAACGCGCTTGTTCATGGAGGAGTCGAGGCCGTTGAGCCTGTCGGAAAGGCGGCCCATCTGCGTGGAGATGTCCTTCATGTTCTCCGAGAAAGCATTCAGGTTCCTGGAAAGCTCGTCCATCTTTACGGCCAGCTCCGCCTGGTTTTTCTGCATCGTGGAAAGGTTGTTGTTCAGGTCGTCCATCTGGCTTTGCATCTGCAGCATGTCCTGCTGCGTGGCCACGCAACCGGAGGCCAGCAGGCAGGCAGGTATCAGCAAAAGGCGCGTAAAGCGCATTTATTTCACCTTTACCTTCGTCTCGGCCCGGCGGTTGGCCAGCCAGCAGGAATCTGTCTCTTCCTGACAGAGCGGCATTTCTTCGCCGTAGGAGATGGTCCCGACCGAATCTTCCGCCACGCCCAGGCGCAGGTAATAATCCCGTACCGACTTCGCGCGCTTCTGCCCGAGCGCCAGGTTGTATTCAGTGGTGCCGCGGTCGTCGCAATGGCCTTCCACCAGCACGGCCCATTCCTTGC
>PEXO01000405.1:0-5463 GCA_002779045.1 Elusimicrobia bacterium CG08_land_8_20_14_0_20_59_10
CCACGCCTGCGACAACATCTCGCGGATAAGATCCCCGCACCGCAGATCCATAAGGAATTCATAATGTTTCCTCGGGATGTTGCGCGAAGTAGGTTCTAACTTCATCCTGAAATCCACCCTTCCCCTTATATTCTTTATAAAACCCTCGACTAACTATCGAGGGTTTTATATTTGCGAACATCCTCTGCATAACTTATCAATTTTATAGAATAGACTCGTTAGGTTGGGAAGAATCTCGGAACAAGGACAGAGTTGCGTCTCTTTAGCGGAAGAATAGTATGAAGAACACATCGAATGATTCGCTGGAGATGCCGAAAGCGGAAGAGGGCGGGCTTACGAATACGCTGAACAGCATGGGCACAATGACCCCTTCACCGGACACCTTTTCACGCGCTTTCATTGAATTCGCTCCTAAAGCGCCCGGCCGCAGTCTCGACATAGGCGCGGCTTATGGCGTCGCTACCCTCCCGGCGCTAAGCAGCGGCGCCTCGGTAATTGCCAATGACATAGACGAAAGGCATCTAAAGATACTCTTCAACCGCGTCCCACAAACCAACAGGTCACGCCTGGAGCTGGTCGCTGGCGAGTTTCCGGACAAGCTGGATTTCCCGGCCGGCAGCCTTGGCGCGGTGCTCATCTGCCGGGTGATGCATTTTTTCGACGGTCCGCGTATAGAACGCGCTGCCACAAAAGTGATGAACTGGCTGGCGCCAGGGGGCAAAGTTTTTGTGGTCGGCGAGACCCCATTCATCGGCACCGCCAGAGCCTTTTTTCCGACCTATGAGGCCAGGCTGAAAGCCGGCAACCCGTGGCCGGGAGTGGTGGAGAACGTGGCTGCGCATGATCCTAAAAGATCCGGCAGCCTCCCTGCGCTCTTCCACCTGTTGGACGAGCGTATCCTGGGGCGCGTCTTTACCGCCGCCGGCTTCGGGATAGAGCGGCTGGAACTGTTCGCACGCCCTGATTATCCGGCGGACATCCGCCTGGACGGAAGGGAAAGCGTCGGGCTCATAGCAATAAAGAAATGAAGAGAAACGGCTGGGGATATTCACAAATGACAATACAGGAAATTACGGAAAATAAAGCGCAGATATGTGAAGACATCCTGCGCTCCCTGCCTGAATGGTTTGGGATCGAGGAATCCCTCAGGAATTATATAGAGGAGACAAGGTCCCGGCCTATGTTTATCTCGAAAGAAGGGGACACGGTAACAGGGTTCTTGTCTCTTACCCTGCACAATGAATTCACCGGAGAGATACACGTGATGGGAACAAAAAAAGAATACCATCGTAAAGGGATAGGGAAAGCCCTGGTAGAATATTCAGAATCCTATCTCTTGGAGAGAAAACACGAGTTCCTTACGGTTAAAACGCTCAGCCCCTCAAGAGATTGCCCTGAATACGAAAAGACGAGAAGATTCTACCTCGCTTTAGGCTTTAAGCCTCTTGAGGAATTTAAAACTTTATGGGGCAAGGATAATCCCTGTCTTTTTCTCGTGAAACACCTGCATTAGACAGGTTCTAACTTGGTCCAGCCATCGACCCCAAAATTTAAAAACGCCCGATTTCCCCGCCGCTCCTGTTAGTTACCCGAGGAAGAGCCCTGCTTGAACACAGGGCAGGCTTCGAAAAAGCACTACAAAGAAAAGTCCCCGACCGTTGGCCGGGGACTTCCCTTTGGGGAGAGACAACTTAATCCACTACCCAGGCAGCCCGCCCATGCCAACCTGCAAAGCTTTCAGGTACGGGACATACGAAAACACACGGTGGCGCTTGCGGCCGCTGACCTCTCCGACAAAGCCAAGGCCCTGAAGGTGAGCAAGGGTCTTATTAGCCGTAGGGAAACTGAGCCCCAACTCCGAGCACACGGTCGTTACAGACAGGACGCAGCGTTTCTTAAGCAATTCGTGCACCTTAAGCGCCGAGAACTTCGCCCGGCCAAGCCTGTTGATAGCCGCCTGGTGCTCATTGAACATGGCGATAAGCTTAGCCGAAGTCGCGCTGCCCTGCTCGGCCACTTCAGCCACGCCCTCCAGATAAAAAGCCAGCCAGCCTTCCCAGTCGCCGCGCGCCCGAACCCGGTCAAGGGCCTCGTAATAGTCCTGCCGCCGCTGCTTAAAATAAAGGCTGAGATATAATAGCGGGGAAGTCAGCGTTCCTTCCGCTATCAAAATAAACGGGATCAGTAGGCGCCCAAGCCTGCCGTTGCCGTCCAGGAACGGATGAATGCTCTCGAACTGTGCGTGCGCCATTCCGGCTTTTATCAGCGTAGGCGTCCTGGCAGGGTCATTATGGATGAATTTCTCAAGAGCGCCTAAAGCGGAAAGCACTTCCCCCGGCGGCGGCACAAAACGCACGTTGCCCGGCCGGCTGCCGCCGATCAAGATAGAAAGAATAAAGATCCCGCTGCTTTCAAAGGCCGGCCTGATAAAGAATAAGATTTCCACCGGCCGGGCAAAAGACAAACTGGACGCAGAAGAACTTCGCCGCCGCCATTAATCTCTCTTTTTGCGGGCATATTCCCGGCACAGCTTTTGACCTTTAGTTTATAGAAAAGAAGTTCGCAGGACCAAGCCTGGATTAAACCAAGTGGGTTAAATTATAGGCCAGGGTCAGCGGAGAGCCAGAAAGACTTGAGTCCCTCGAACCTGGCGGCCACTTCCGTATCCTGTACGGGGTCCTGGTGAAAATACGACCCGTCGGGGGAGGTGCCCGTGGTGTAGGCCTCCAGCAGTCGCCCGTCCAGGGAACATAAAAATATATAGGAGAGCATTCCGTTGGGCAGCGTATAGATGCGCTGGACATAGAGTCCTTCCGGCACTAAAGCCCCGGGACCAGCCTTCCCGTAGACCGCGAACACGTCCAGCGGCTCGCTGTCGCTCTCCCCGCCCTTCATCAGGAATTTGGAAGTCCTGTTCCCGTGCCCGGGAACCGGCATATTCATCGCGACGCCGTTCTCCAGCGCCTCCTGCATCAGGCCGCGCCACAGGCCATCAGCGCTCCGCGGGAGAATAGTGTCCGCAACCGGAACGGGGGGATTCGCCTTAACTGTTCCGGCCGGCAGCGGCCCGGCGCCCGAACCGCCAGCAAGCTGCTCAAGCCCGCCGGCAAGCGCGAAACCGGCCGTTCCCGCAATTATCAGGGCAATGACAAACTGTTTCATCCGTCAGGACCTCCCGGGCGCATCTACACCCGTTAGATATTATTGCAGTAACCGCGCTCCGGGAAAAGTGCCGATAGTCCCAAGCCGGCGCCGCCATTGAGTCCTCCGGAAAACGCTTGAACTGAACATCGGGAGTTAGATTTAAAATCCTTCCATCATCCCGTGCCGTATTTTATAGAATAGACCTGGTCGGAGCTAAGTATTGTGGAATTCTTGTCTGGTCCGATACATTTATGAAAATACTATTAGTGGACGACGACGAAATATTCAGGACCCTGCTCTCTGAAGTGCTTGAGGAAGCCGGATTCGAGATCTCCGCCCATGAGAACGGGCTGCTGGCCTGGGAGGCCCTTCAGGCGGAAGGGGCGGATATAGTAGTCTCCGACGTAAATATGCCTGAAATGGGCGGCTATGAACTTCTTAAGCTTATACGGGAAGATGCACGCTTCGCGAATATCCCCGTGGTGATGATGGCGCTGAAATCCGACGTACCGGCGGGAGCTGAAGGCGGTGCGGATGAATATCTGCTTAAGCCTTTCCCTAATGAAGATCTTGTGGCCCTGGTACAGACCCTGGAACAGCGCATACTCGGGGGAAACTGAACCGGCGGGGATAGAGCTGCTCCACTGGTTTTCCGGGAAGGTCGTTGGGATAACGCTCAACCGGCTGCGCGGACAATATGAAGAACCTGAAAGATATTTTGTTCCCGGCCGGAAAAAGACACTGGAAAGGCAGCCGCGCCGCGCGGATCGCTCTGCGCACCGCTCACCTGCTGGGCGTTTCCTTGTTATTCGGCGGGCACTGGTTCGGCCTCCCCAAGGCCGAACTTGCCCCCTGGCTGTACCTGGCCGCGGTCTCCGGGGCCGGCCTGATAGCGCTGGAACTCTACAGCGGCTTTGACTGGCTGCTGCAACTGGCGGGCGGTCTTGTGCTGCTCAAACTTGCCGTGCTGCTGTTTATCCCCGCATTTTGGGAGGAACGCGTCGCGCTGCTGGTGCTGGCAATGGTCATCGGCTCCGCAGGCTCCCATATGCCGGGGACCCTGCGGCATTTTTATTATATCCCTCCGCCCGGCCGCCGGGAATAATAAATAGCGCCAATGCCCGCAAGCTGCGCCTGCGGGCATTGGCTTTACGGGTATCTTCTGACTACTTCAGTTCTTCAAGCATTGCGCCCAGGGCGGCCAGCTCCCGCTGCACGCCGGCGGTCTTCCAGTGAGTTCCGCCTTTCAGCGCTTTGACCACAGCTTCCCGGCCGTTCAGGCCCGCGGGGGACATGCCGCGCAGACAGGCCCAGGCTTTGCGCAGGGAAGCCTCGGCGTCCGCGCCAAGGGCTGACCTCGCCTTGGCCAGGGCCAGCAGCGCCAGTGCCTGGTCCGCGGCGGAAGCCTTTTTGCCGTCGGGCCCGGTAAAAGCGCCGCCGGCGTCCTGGCGGGAGACCAGCTGCCGCAGGAGCCGGGGCGTGGGGAGCTCCAGAAGCTTAAGCGCAAGCCCGGGAACAAGGTCTTCCGTTGAGAACAGCCGCTCAGCCAGTTCCCTGGCCTTAACGGCCAGGCCCTTGGACTTAACTTTTCCGCCCGAAGCGCTTTCGCCCCGGCTTTGCGCGGAGTGACCGTTCCGCGACGGCGCGGCTAATGCCGAGCCGGCGAATTTCGCCTGGCCGAAAGCGCCGCTCCGGGAGAACGACCCTGCCGCGGCAGACATGCCCCGCGAAGCACCCCCGGCAAACGCCCCGTCCGCGCCGCCAAAAAAGCCTTCGTACTGCGTGCCTTCCGGCAGCTCCGACTCCACCGGCACCAGCAGCGGCGTTTTTCCGGCCGAAGCGGTATTTGTGTCCACGGCCACGAACGAAGTGTAACGCGTTACCAGTTTATGTTCAAGAGCCAGCATGATAATGCGCTCCCTGGTGTCCTCGTCCTCCTTTTTCAGGTTAAGGCGCTCCAGGTCCGTTATCCGCGACCTGGCCCACAGCGGACCCATGGCGCCATTGGCGGGCTCCTTTTTCGGCAGGTTCACGTTCACCGTCATCTTCAAGGGCTTGCCCCTCAGCTTGCCTTTTATAACCACAGGCGCGCTGCCGCTCTTTATGTACCTGGCGTGCAGCAGCAGCGGCTGTCCCGCGAACAGGTCCGGGATAAATTCCGGCGACAGGTCTTTGACGTCCAGGCCGTTCCAGTCCAGCGACAGGTCCGTAAGCACGGGCCGGGAGATCCTGTCATAGAACCGCTCTATTATCTTCTCCAGTTTGTCCGCTTTCTCGTTCTGCCGGACATACTGCACGGATCCTTTGCCCAGCACGGCC
>PEXO01000405.1:5674-9159 GCA_002779045.1 Elusimicrobia bacterium CG08_land_8_20_14_0_20_59_10
CGGCCAGGCTGTTTATCGCGGCGCGGCCGCGCGCCACGTTCTCCGGGGTATTCTTCAGCGGCCTGATGAAGTGCAGCCGGTTGCCGGAGGCGAAGCTCATTATCTGGAAGGTATCGCCGGGGTTCATCCCTTCCAGACATTTCAGGGCGGTCGCTTTAGCGGTTTCCATGGGAAACCCGCTCATGGAACCGGAAACATCTATAGTTATTACCAGCTCCTTGGGCGTGATCAGCGTAAGCGGGAAATCCGCGGCAGGCTGCACCAGCAGCGTCAGGTAGCCTTCCTTCCCGTCCTTATGGGCCAGCGCGGCGGCGGCCGCCATCTTTACGTCGGGTTCATAGGTAAGCAGGAAGTCCTTGTTAGGGATGCGGTCCTCCGCCGCCAGCGTGATCTCCGCCTTCGCGGGGCCGCTGACGGCCACCTTGATCTGGTGCGAAGCGCTGCGTATATTCTTTACCGCCACGCCGGCATCCAGGCTGACCTCAACCGAGATATCGCGCCCGGAACGCTGCCCGGGTTTAACTACGGGCGGGGTTATCCGGGAGGCGTCGCCGACCTTGTCCGTATCATCGGACCAGCCGGTGCCTGTCCTGCCGGTCTTTTCACCCGGAATATAGCGCGGCCCGATGGTCATGGGGAAGACGAATTTATATTCGCCATGGTCATAGGCCAGGTCCTGTATATATTTAAGCGTAACCCTTATCTCGTGGCCGGGGGGAATATTGGCCACGGACTGGGTGAAGATATTGGGCCGTTCCTGGTCCAGCAGCGCGGCCGTCCGGCCTTCCGCTTTTGCCTTCTCGTAGACCCGGCGCGCCTCTTCGCGTTTTTTAATTTGTCCCTTAATAACGCGGTCGGCCACGGTCAGCGTCATAGCGTTGACGGCGGCGTTCTCCGGCAGGGGAAACACGTAAACCGCTTCTATCGGGCCGTCCGAAGTGTTGCCGAACACCTGCGTGACGCTGACCTCGGCCACGAAGCCGGAGATCTGTGCCTTTACGTCGGTATGCTTTAAGGGAAGTATCCTGGGTTTATCCGTATCCCCGCCGGACACCACCTGGAGGGAACCTTCGCCGCGGTCCTGCGGCTGGGCGAAGACCGCGGGAGAAAAGGCGAGCAGCAGCACCGGCACCAGTTTAGCTATGAGTTTCATACAGCCTCCTTTACCGTCCCCCGTTAGACACCGGTTCCGCAAAAAAGTTCCAAAGATGTTCCACAATTGATAAACTTTCAGGGAACTTTTTTTGCCGGACGGTGTCTAAGCAGCGGGTCCCGGAGGAGTTTTGGAAGCGGAAGAGCTATTTGAAAAACACTCGGCCCTGGTCTATAACCTGGCGCTGCGGCTTAGCGGCAATGCCGCCGACGCGCAGGATATAGCCCAGGACGCGTTCATCAGGGCCATACGCGGACTGGCTGATTTCCGGGACGCTTCCGCGGCGGGGACCTGGCTGTACCGCATAACCATGAATGTGTGGAAGAACAGGGTCAGGTCCGAGAAGCGGCGGTCGTTCTGGAAAACCTTCTCTCTTGACCAGGGCAAAGACGGTGAGAACGACAAGCCGGCGCTGCAGATAG
Organism: Elusimicrobia bacterium CG08_land_8_20_14_0_20_59_10; assembly: GCA_002779045.1. GTDB lineage: Bacteria > Elusimicrobiota > Elusimicrobia > Elusimicrobiales > UBA9959 > UBA9959. The sequence continues at coordinate 7,250 of PEXO01000405.1, forward strand.
CCTCGCCGGAACCGCCGGCGGACGCGGCGCTGGAAAAGGCGGCTGAAAAGGAAATACTTGAAAAAGCCCTCGCCGCCCTGGACCCCGAAGACCGCGCTATCCTGGTGCTGCGGGAAATAGACGGCCGCTCCTACCAGGAAATAGCGGGCATAACGGAGCTGGCGCCGGGCACGGTAAAGTCGCGCATCTCCAGGGCGCGGGAAGCGCTGAGACGGAAAATGGGCGTGCTGGTGAAAGACAATGGAACATAATACCTGCAGGGAAAATCTGTCGGCCTATCTGGACGGTGAATTGCCGGCGAATGAAAGACTTTCTCTCGAAAGCCACCTGGCGGCCTGCGCCGACTGCAGCCGCGAGCTGGCCGAGCTGAAAAAGGTCTCGGCTGTTCTTAAAATGCACGCCATGCGGCCGGTACCCCTCTCCCTTAAAGCGGCCGTATTCGCGAAAGCGCCCCGGCAGGCCTGGTACTATTCCTGGCTGAAGCCGGCCGCCGCCCTCTCGGCCGCGGCCGCCGGCCTGCTTCTTTTCCTGAACCTGCCGGAAGACCCGGACCGCGGACCGATCACCCCGGCGGCCTACTCCGCGAGCGACGGGCTGAGCCGGCCGGCGGGGGAAGAAACGATGCTGACCGGCGGGAGTTCCGGCGTCTCCGCCGCGGCCGGAGACGAAAGCCCCCGCTATGCGGAGCCCTCCTTCCGCAAAAAAGGGGCGCGCGCACAGGCGAAATTCGCCGGCGCCGCTCCGTCAAAAGCGCGGGCAGCGGCCCCGGCCGCCGCCTCTTTTGCCGGGGACGCCGCCGGTTCCTCCTTCCTCGCCGCGGGGGCCGTGCGGACGCGGCGGGGCTCCGCCGCCGCTGCCGGAAAAAGCGAAGCGCCGCCGCAGTGGGTGAAAGACCTGATACGGCGATACGAGAAGGGGCAGCCGGGCAATCCCGCTTTGTCCGTCTGGCAATTCGATTATAAAGGGAAAAGGGTCTATTATCTCCCGCCGCAGTGCTGCGACCAGTACAGCGAGCTTTATGACGAAAAGGGGAAGCTGCTTTGCGCGCCGGACGGCGGCATGACCGGGCAAGGGGACGGGAACTGCGGTGATTTCTTCGAACTCAGGAAGAACGGCAGGCTGCTCTGGCGCGATGCCCGCGGCTGGAGATAAGCGGCGCCGCGCGCCTTGCTATAATACAGGCAGCGCGCTTCCGGCCGCCGTTTCCCGTTCACCGGCGGCTCCCGGTTTTGCGCGGCACAGCGGGGGAATAATTATGGCAGATCAGACCCTTTCAAATTCAGCGGACAAGCTCATACTGGTGGTGGACGACGAGAAAGGCATCAGGGAGTTCCTTGAGATACTGATGCGCCGGGAAGGCTTCAGGGTGGAGACGGCCGGGGACGGCGCGGAGGCCCTTGAAAAGGCCCGGAGCGTCTCCCCGGACCTGATCCTCCTGGACCTGATGCTCCCCAAATCCGGCGGCTATGAGGTGGTGCACGAGCTGCAGCAGGGCGACGGAACCGGTGATATCCCCGTCCTTATCATTACCGGCCGCTATATGGACCGCTCCACCTCCGATATAATCCGCCAGGAACCCAATGTGCGCGATTTCATAGCGAAACCCATCAAGATAGAAGCCCTGGCGGCACGCATACACCAGCTGCTAAAGACCCGCCCGCCCACACAGCGCCCGGGCCGCTGACGCGGGACGATACGGGAGATATATGGAGCATTCGGCAAGCCTGTTGACGGATATCGGATTAGGGATAATTTTCGCGGCGGGCGCATCCCACCTGGCCCGCTTCCTCCGCCAGCCCCTTATACTCGGCTATGTTATGGGCGGGGTCCTGCTGGGCACGCATATCGGCTTCGGTCTGATCACGAATGAAGCCAGCATCGAGCTCATCTCGGAAATAGGGCTGATCCTG
>PEXO01000405.1:9180-9578 GCA_002779045.1 Elusimicrobia bacterium CG08_land_8_20_14_0_20_59_10
TTGGCCTCCTCGGCCCACTGGGCTACGCCCTCATCCAGCCAAAGGGGCACCTCGCCCCTAAACCCCACAAAATCCCTAAAGATTAAATGCGCCATTTCATGAGGCAAGAGCGATTCCAGAAATCCCTTACTCCAGATAAAACTAACGATTTCTTTCTTTTTATAATCCGCCATACCAAAGGACCAGTCCGGCTGGCCGGTTGCCGCTAAAAAAGAGGCGTGATCAGGATGGATATAGATCTTTACCCGTTTATCCCAGAGCCAAAAATCCGCGTATCTGGGATAACCTAACTCCTCGGCAATCTTGCGGTAATAAACCTCAGACTTCTCTAAGACTTCCTTAGCGAACGGCGTATCCTGGGTAAAATAGACAATAAAATGCTCCCCCTTTAACTCCTG
>PEXO01000407.1 GCA_002779045.1 Elusimicrobia bacterium CG08_land_8_20_14_0_20_59_10
GAACGCCCCGAAAGCGCGCGCCCAGAAAGAACTCACCATAATGCTCTTCCTTAACGGCAAGAACAACCTGTCGAAATACGTGGACTATGACATGAACGAGATGGAGACCGTCGGCTCCACGGACAAGGTCAACATTGTGGTGGAAGCCGGCCGCACGGCTTATACCCCTCCCTCCAACCCGGGCGGCTGGAACGACTACGATAATCCCTACGATAACCCCTGGAACGGAGGCTGGCACCCCGGCTGGCATCCGCCGCCCATGCTGAAGGCCGCCTCCGACTGGACCGGCGTGCGCAGGTATTATGTTACGAAGGACGATAATACCGCCGTGCTCGGTTCCACGCTGGTGCAGGAACTTGGCAAGGCTGACATGGGCGACTGGAACCACCTGGCCGAATTCGCGCAGTGGGCCAGGGCGAACTACCCTGCCCGGAGATACATGCTGGTGGTCTGGAACCACGGCGACGGCTGGAAGACCAAGGACCTGGAAACACTGGCCCCCGTCACCAAGGGCATCTCCTACGACGACGAGACCGGCAACGGCATAACCACCGTGCAGCTGGGCCAGGCGCTGGCAAAAATAGGCGGCGTGGATATCTACGCTTCCGACGCCTGCCTGATGCAGATGCAGGAAGTGGTATACGAGCTGAAGAATTACGCGCCGGTGATAGTGGGCTCCGAGGAGACCGAGCCGGGCGACGGCTGGGACTACAACGCCTTCCTCACCAGGCTCGTAACCTCGAATCTCTCCCCCGAAGCCGTTGCAAGGTCCGCGGTGGAAGGCTACGGCGCCTCTTATTCCGCCAAAGGGAAATCCGTCACTCTTTCGGCCGTGCGCTCCCGCGAAGCCGAAGCGCTGCGCAGGCTCACCGACCAGTGGGCGGACCTGGCCATGCAGGAAGACAAGGCCGCGCTCAAAGAAGCAGTAAAAGCCGCTACCGCCTTCGATGCTGTGGATTCCCGCGACCTGCCGCACTTCATGAGCCTGGCGGGAGAAAAACTCCCCGCGCTTAAGGCCAAAGGCGCGGAAATAATCTCCCTGATCAGGGACCGGATGATGATAAAGAACTCTCCCGTGGGCGACTCCTACAAGAATGCCGGCGGCCTGGCGATGTATATGCCCACCTACGGCTTCGACGCCGACTATTCCAGGCTGGCGCTGTCGAAAGCCGGCAAATGGGACGAGTTCATGCAGTGGCTTAACAACTAGGTCGGATAAGGCCGCAAAACAGCCGTTCCCTGGAACGGCTGTTTTTTCAGCGTCGGACATCCAGTCACTTTTCACCGCCGGGAACGACAACTCATGAAGATCAACGCCGAAAGCGGAGGTTTCTTCGCGGTATTGGCTTTTACCGCTTTACTATTGACCTGGACGGCCGTGGGGCCTTGCCTGAATAACGGCTTTGTCAACTGGGACGAACAGAAATATATCCAGGAGAACCGCAAGATACGGTCGCTCACCCCGGAAAGCGCGGCGGCTATTTTTACCTCGCGGGACCTGGGGATGTATTCCCCGCTTTCCACGCTCAGTTACGCCGTCAACTATCGTTTCTCCGGGCTTTCCCCGAAGGCTTATCACGGCACCGATATCGCGCTGCACCTGGCCAACACCACGCTGGTAATGCTCCTGGTCCGCCTGCTGCTTCCGGGGCTCTGGCCGGCTTTCCTTTGCGGCCTTTTTTTCGGGATACACCCGGCCCATATCGAATCGGTAGCGTGGGCCGCTGAAAGGAAAGACCTGCTTTACTCGTTCTTTTACCTGCTCTCCTTATGCGCCTACACCCTGAGCCTTAAAGGGAAAAGGACCTACCTGGCGGCGCTGGGCTTTTTCGTCTGTTCGCTGCTCTCAAAACCCATGGCTGTCACGCTGCCGCTGACCCTGCTGCTTGTAGACTACCTTAAGCTGAAGTCCGTCGGGTGGCCGCAATGGGCCGGGAAGCTGCCCTTTTTCGTCATAGCCGCCGTTTTTTCCCTGGCAGTTATGCCGCCGGCTTCGGAGGCCGTCCGGTGGGCGCCTTTCGGACTCCGCCTGGGCCTTGCCCTGTACAATTTCGGATTCTACCTTTACACGCTAGCCTGGCCCTTCGACCTTTCCGCCATGTACGTACTGCCGCCCGGCGGCATAAAGTTCATGTATCTCTACGCGGCCGCGACCGCAGCCTGCGCCGCTTTATTCTTCCGGTATTTCCGCCGGGACAAGGCGGTAATGTTCGGCGCCGGTTTCTACGCGGCGGCCCTGCTCCCCGTGCTGCAGCTCATTCCGTTCGGCCCGGTAATTTCCGCGGACAGGTATACCTATATTTCTTCGCTGGGTCTTTTTATCGGCGCGTACGCGCTGGCGGCCGGCGGCTGGGCGCGTTGCGGGGCGCCTGCGCGCAAAACCGTCGTTTTCCTGGTCGCGGCGGCGGCGATGATCTTTACGGTGACGGCACGGGTGCGGTGCGCGGTCTGGAAGGATGGTATTTCTCTTTGGACCGACACGCTGCTTAAACAACCTTCAGCGAAGCCGGCGCTCGGTAATCTCTGTGCGGCCTACCTCCACGCAGGCAGGGACGGGGAAGCCGCGCAATGCCTTGCCGGAGCGACCCGCATCTACCCGGAGAACAGCGAGAATTTTTACAACTTCGGGGTATTGACGGCCAGGAACGGCGACCTGAGCGCGGCACGCAAATACTTCGAACACACGCTTCAAATGCAGGAAAACCACACTCTGGCGCTTTTTTCGCTGGGGAAGCTGGCCCAAGACAGCGGGCAGACCGCCCGGGCGGAAAAATTCTTCCTGCGCGCGGTGGAGTGCGACGGGGCTTTTGCCCCGGCGCTGCGCGGCCTGGGCGGCATAGCCGCCTCCCGCAACGACAAGGCCGCGGCGCGGAAATACTATGAGCGCGCTGATAAGGAAAACCCGCCTGAACCTTCCGGCGCCGCCCTCCCCCGACAGCCCTGATCACAGGATAAAGAATATCGGGAACGGAGCTTACGTCCTGTAGCCTTTCAGCGCGTACCAGGCCTGTCCCAGGGAAAGGCCGCCGTCATTGGCCGGCACCTGCCTGTTAATGAACGCCCGCAGCCCGGCTTTGTGCAGCCCTTCCAGCATAAGTTCCAACAGCGTCCGGTTCTGAAAGACCCCGCCCGAAAGACATACTTTTTTAATGCCGGTTCCCGAACTCAGGTCCTTAAGCGCCGCCACCGAAGCCCGGGCCAGGCCGCAATGGAAGCGCTCCGAGACCAGCCGCGCCTTCCCCCTGTCCGCAAAAGCTCCCCGCACCGCCGGGGAAGGGTCCAGTATCAATAACCCGTTCTGGCGGGAAAGACCGAATTTATAAGGATCCCGGCGGCGGGTTTTGAAAAGGCTTTCCAGTTCCATGGGCGCCTGGCCCTCGTAGGTGACCTCGCGCCTAATACCGGCCAGGCAGCTTACCGCGTCGAAAAGCCTGCCCATGCTGGAAGTCTCCGGGGAATTGAGCCCGGATTCCAGCATCCTTGACAGCGCCCGCAGGTTCCCCGCGGGCACCCCCCTGAGGAACGGGGCGCAGCGCCAGGCACCGGGCATTGAAGAAAGCAGCGAGAAAGCCGAGCGCCAGATCTCGTGCACGGCGGCCTCGCCGCCGGGCAGGCGGAAATACTTCAGACGGCCGGCGCGGTTCCAGCGGCCGGCGCTAAAGATGAGGAATTCCCCGCCCCAGACCCTGCCGTCCAGGCCATAACCAGTACCGTCAAAAACCGCGGCGAGGAAAGGCCCGTCCAGCTTATGCTCCGCGGCCACGCTCAGCGCATGCGCCGCGTGATGCTGCACCGGGATCTTCTTACCGGGCAGGCCGCGGGCCAAAGCGGAGGAGGCGTAAAGCGGGTGCAGGTCGTGTACCGTAACCGCGGGAGAAACCCTGAGCAGGCCCCGCATCTTAGCCAGCGTTTCCCGGAAGAAGTCCTGGTTCCGCGGCTCGGACAGGTCGCCGATATGGGGCGAAAGGAAAGCCTCGTCGCCGCGGGTAAGGCAGAAGGTGTTCTTAAGGTCCGCCCCGCAGGCCAGCACGGAGCCGCCCCCGGACGAAAGCCTGACCGCGGCCGGCACAAAACCGCGCGCGCGCCGCGCCAGCCGCAGCTCGCCCGCGGCCTCAAAAGCAACGCTGTCATCCACCCTGTTGTGGATGGGCCTGTTATGCGAAAGCGAGAAAGAGGCCACGCCGCCAAGGCGCTGCTTCACCTCAAGGCTGTCCCTGCAGATGGGCTCGTCCCGGAAATTACCGGAGGTCATCACCAGCGGGCCGTTGAAACCTTTTTTGGAGAGAAGTTCGAAAAGCGCGGCGTGAAGAGGGGTATAGGGCAGCATCACGCCAAGGCGCGAAAGCCCCGGCGCGGCGGCTTCAAAAGCGCGCGAACGCCGCCGCAGCATGACCACCGGCGCTTCCGGGGAAGAAAGCGCGGCGGCCTCCAGCTTTGAAACGAAACAGATCCGCCGCGCGGCGGCCGGCGATGCGACCATCACCGCGAAAGGCTTGTGCGGCCGCTCCTTGGCCCGGCGCAGCGCGGCCACCGTCTTAACACCGTCCGCGCGGCAGCAGAGATGGAAACCTCCCAGGCTGCGCAGGGCGCCTACCTTGCCCGCGATTATCAGTTCCGCGGTCTTTTCAAGAGCGGCCGGGCCGGACATGACTTTCGTGCCGGAGTGAAGCGCTACCGCCGGGCCGCAGACCGGGCAGGCGTTCGGCTGCGCGTGAAAGCGGCGGTCCAGCGGGTTCCCGTATTCGGCGCGGCAGGCGGAACACATTTTGAAGCCGGCCATAGTGGTGGCGGGCCTGTCATACGGCACGCTTCTGACTATGGTAAAACGGGGACCGCAGTTGGTGCAGTTGGTGAAAGGGTACAGGTAGCGCCTGTCGCAGGGGTCAAGCAGTTCCCCGCGGCAGTCCGGGCAGAGCGCGAGGTCCGCCGGGATCATGGCCGCGGAGGGCGCGCGCCCGCCGCTTTTTGCTATGGTAAAACCGCAGCCGCCGGCGGGCTTCATCTCCGAAGCGGAAACCGAATCCACCCTGGAGGCCGCGGGCTTTTTAAGCTTTATGTCCTTTATGAACGCTGCTATGGCCGCGGGGGCGCCCTCAGCCTCTATGGTAACCCCGGAAGCGTCGTTCTTTACCCAGCCATCTATAGAATGGAGGCCGGCGAGCTTATAGATATGGGGCCGGAAACCGACTCCCTGTACGACGCCCCTGACCGATATTTTTTTCCGTACAAAAAGCATTGAGATAAGCTCCCTGCGGTCCGTCTACTTCCCGGTCACCACCACGCCGGTATCGTAATTCAGTTCGCTGCCGAGCAGGCTATGCGGGACGAAGTAGACCGCCGCGGTGACGGCGAAAGCCGCCAGTATCCAGAAGCGGGCGGCCCTGCCCCTGAGCGTAGCCCAAAGAGCGGCGCTCCAGAAGATCAGCATCAGAAGCGCTTTATTGTCGGTCAGGTCATGGCCGAAGGGAAAGCCCGTCCAGGCCTGGCCGAAAGCATAATACTGGGTGAGCGGGCCGAAGAGGAAGCCGCCCAGCACAAGGAAAGAGACCGTGGCCGGCACGGAATGCGGGACCGGCTGCAGTCCGAAAGCCGCCGAAAGCGCCACCCGCACGGAAAACAGCATAAAGAGGAACATTAATATTATATGCGGAAGAAGGATATGGCCCGGCACCGGGCCCCTGAAGCGGACCACCACGGGTTCGTCCCCCAGCCGGACGGGGGCGGACGGAGCGTCCAGCTTGACGTAATACTCCACTTTACCCGCCGGCGGCTGGGACGGTATTTTTGCGCCGCAGACTCCGGCCGCGCAGGAAAAAGCTTCGGAAGCCCACTGGTCGGAGGTCCTGTAGCGGCGCCAGGAAACGCGGCCGGACAGGCCGTCCATTGCGCGGGACCTGAGGACCGGGCAGGCCTCGCCGGTTTCACAGCTGCGCAGGAGCTTATAGGAAATTTCTACGCCGTCCACGGAGGCCTGCCCACCCAGCGGGTGCGTAGGACCGGTCATTCTCTGGAAGACGGCGAAGAACAAGGTGACAAGGAGGCTTAATACCCAGAAAAGGACTTTTTTCATGCCTTAGCAGATGCGCGGGAGTTGTTCCCCTTCCAGCATGAGCAGTATGCGGCTGCCGCCGATGCCGGTATTGAGACGCACCTGCGGCCGCTTTTCGGCGAGCATGCGCCCCGCTATCGCGGCATTCCTGCCGTATTTATGGCGGCGCAGGGCCTTTACTATCTTTTCAGCCTCCGCGGGGGAGGCGAAGAGCGCTATTTTCCCCTCGTTGGCGACATAGAGCGGGTCCAGGCCGAGCAGAGCGCAGGCGCCCCTGGCCGCGGCGGAAACGGGAACGCAATCTTCGTCCAGCTCGGCGCTGAGACCGCAGGCGCCGGAAACTTCGTTGAGCACGGTGGCCAGACCGCCGCGCGTTATATCGCGCATGGCGCGTATGCCTTTTGAGACGGAAAGCGCGGCCTCTATAAGGCCGTTAAGCGGGGCGGCGTCGCTCTTCACCCCGCCGGAAAGGCCGAGCTTGTTGCGGGCGTTCATCACGGCCACCCCGTGGTCCGCAAGGTTCCCGCTCACTATAATAACGTCTCCCGGCCTCACCGAAGCTGAGGCGAGAGCGCGCCCGGGAGGGATGACGCCTATGCCGGCCGTATTGATAAAAACCCCGTCGGCATGGCCTTTTTCCACCACCTTGGTATCCCCGGTGACTATAGGCACCCCGGCCTCCGCGGCGGCCCTGCGCATGGAGGCGGTCAGCCTGGTCAGCAGCGCCAGGGAAAAGCCCTCTTCAAGTATGAAAGCGGCCGAAAGCGCGGCGGGCCTGGCCCCTTTTACGGCCAGGTCGTTAACGGTGCCGCATACGGCCACACGGCCTATATCCGCGCCGGGAAATTCCACCGGGGTAACCACATAGGAATCCGTGGTAAAAGCCAGGCGAACGCCGCCGGCGCGCACTTCGGCGGAATCCTCGAGCAGCCGCAGGGCCGGGTTGGAAAAACTCTTGAGAAAGACTTTTTCCACGAGTTCGCGGCTCAGGCGTCCGCCGCTGCCGTGGCCCAGCAGCACCTTTTGCGGAACGCTCATACGCCCGCCTTTTCCGGTTTCACCCCGGGGAATATCTCCATGAAGCTGCGCGCGGCGCGCGAAAGCTCGCGGGTGCGGCTGTGTATCAGGTAGATGGGGCGCAGGAACCTGGCGTCGGAAATGCGCAGTACGTGCAGGTTTATGCCGTTCTCTTCTTCGCGCACAGCGGAACGCGGCAGCAGCGATACCCCGGCGCCGGAGGCCACGGCCGTCTTGATGGTCTCGATATTATCCAGCTCCATCTTAACGCGGCATTTTACATTATGGCTGCGCAGGAAATCGTCGATGTGACGCCGCGAAGGGAACACCTTGTCGAAGAAGATAAAATCCATACCGTCGAGATCGCGCACGCGGATCTTGCGGCGGCCGGCCAGCGGCGAGGAGGAGCCGGCTATCAGCACCATCTCGTCCTTGGCCACCGGCAGCATGCTCAGCCCCGGCGATTTGAGGTAGGGGCAGGCCATAAAGCCGAAGTCGGCGCGGCCGGAGGTAACGTCGGAATAGATCTGAGAGAACTGGCGGTATTCCACGCTTATTTTAGTACCGGGTTTTTGCGCCAGGAACCGCTTTATATAGTTCTGGATCATGTAAATACCCGCGCTGTAGATGGTGGAGATCTTGATCTCTTCGCCGTCCCTGTCGGCGCCGAGGGCGCGGATCCCGGCCAGCGCCCCGTCGTACATGGCGGCTATCTTTTTGGAGGCCTCATAGAATTTCTCTCCGCCGGGGGTCAGGGAGATGCGGCCGGACGGCCTGTGATACAGCTTGCACTTGAGCACCAGTTCCAGTTTTTTTATCTGCTGGCTGACGGCGGACTGTGAAACATAATTCAGCTCCGCCGTCTTTGAGAAACTCCCCGTATCGTAAAGATCGCGAAAAACCTTAAGGGTTTCAATGTTCATAGCTCAGTTCCCGTATTTAAACCAGGCTGCGCAGGCGCCTTCCGAAGAGACCATGCAGGGGCCGACGGCCGACGACGGCGTACACCCCTTGCCGAAGAGCGGACAGTCCGGCGGCAGGGCTTTGCCCAGAAGTATCTTCCCGCAAAGACAGCCCGCGGGCTCAGGCGCCTCCGAACGCTTCAGCTTGAACCGCTTCACCGCGTCGAAAGAGGAATAGGACGGAGAAAGCGACATGCCGGATCCTTTAAGCACGCCTATGGCCCGCCAGGACGGGTCCGAGACCACGAAGACCTCTTCCATCAGTTTCAGCGCGGCCCGGTTCCCGCCTTCCGGCACGGCGCGGAAGTACTCGTCCTGCACCTCCGGACGGCCGGAAAGCATTTGCTTAAGCAGCATATTTATGCCTGTGAGTATATCCAGCGGCTCGAAGCCAGTGACCGCGCAGGGCACGCCGTACTTGCGCGCCACGAACCGGTAGGGTTCCAGGCCTATTATGGCGCTGACATGGCCCGGCAGCATGAAGCCGGAAATTTTATTGGTAGGGTCGGACAGCAGCAGGTCCAGCGCCGGTGGAACCAGCTTGAAAAAGGCCGTTATGGAAAAATTCTTAAGCCCGCGTTTTTTGGCGCGCGCTAGCGCCGCCGCCACCACGGGCGCCGTGGTCTCAAATCCCACGCCTATAAAGACGACTTCGCGCGCGGGGTCCGCGGCCGCCAGCTCCACGGCGTCAAGCGGTGAATAGACTATGCGCACGTCCGAGCCGCGCGCCCGCATGGAGTTTAGGTCAAGGCCTTTGGAACCCTTTACCTTCAGCATATCCCCAAAAGTGGCTATCGTGAGCCCGGGTACTTCCGCAAGCGCCAGCACCAGGTCGATATCCCCCTGTGAAGTGACGCAGACCGGGCAGCCGGGGCCGGAAAGCATGCGCAGCTGCCCGGGGAAGAGTCTCCGCATACCGCCGGCCGCTATGGCCATGGTATGAGTGCCGCAAACTTCCATGATATTTATTGAAGCGCTGGTTTTTTTAGAAACGGCCGCCGCAAGGCCCTGCATTTCCTCCAGGGCGCGGGCGGCCATGGACCGCGAATGCCAGAGCGGCGTGGTATAGCGCTCAGCGGTCTTCATACTTATAGATCTCCTTAAAAAGCTTGAGGGTTTCAGCGGCGTCCGCGGGGTCCAGCACCTGTATGGCGAAGCCGGCGTGCACCAGCACATAATCGTTCTTCCTGGCCGAGGGCACCAGGTCCAGCGAAACGGCGCGCATAACGCCGCTGAAATCCACTTCCGCGCTGCCGGCCTTTATGCTCTTGATTTTTCCGGGGATCGCCACGCACATATAT
>PEXO01000111.1 GCA_002779045.1 Elusimicrobia bacterium CG08_land_8_20_14_0_20_59_10
TTGCCGGCCGCGTTCTTCTGCGAATGGAAATGGGAGAGCTTCCCGTTCACCGCGGTCATTTTAAGTTCGTAACTTCCGGCCGCGCTGAGCGGCCCGGCCGCAGATAAGACCAGAGCGGCGCCAAGGACGGCTGTCGGGATCTTCATGTTTCCTCCGCTTCACTGCGGCTTTGAATGCAGTTCCTCATGCGCTTTAACAAGGGCCTCCAGCGCCTCCACCCGTTTTTCAAGGCCGGCCAGCCTGTCCGGGCCGGCCGGCGGCGGAACCGGAGCCTGCTGCCGGGCCGGGGCCTCCAGCGGTACCGGCCCGGAAAAAAGGTGCTGGTAGCGCGTTTCTTTCTGCCCCGCCTGCCGCGGCAGCCTGGCCACGAACCGGCCCTCCGTGCGCGCGCAGAGCTCCTGCAGAATGCCCTCCACTTCGGCGGTGCCTGTAAATTCGCAAAGGCGGTCGGTGCGCCCCTTTATCTCTCCGGGGGTCTGCGGCCCGCGCAGCAGCAGCACGGTTATCACGCCCGTCAGCTTCGGGTCGGCGCTGTTGAGCAGTCTGTCCATGCAGTGGCGGAACTTGGGCACGCGCTCGCCCGGTACCTGCTGGCGCTCCGCCAGGTCCTTATTTATCAGCGACTCCACCGCCCTGCCCAGCGTCTCCGTATCCAGCGTCATGACCGGCTCGCGGCTGGTCTTCTGGTTGCAGGCGTTAAGCAGGGAATTGAACGTAAGCGGGTACTGCTCTTTGGTGGTCAGGGATTTTTCCACCAGCGAGCCCAGCACCCGCGCCTCTACCGGGTCCAGTTCTGTTATCATGCCCATATTTTAGCTTTTTGCGGACGGGTTCGGCCCGCGCCGGGGAACCAGGCCCCGCCAGGCCTGGCTGAGCCTTTGGACCTATATGGAACAGAGCCCATGTGCCCTTACGATGATATCGACATCCTGCTAAAGTATAAGCGTGACACTCCTGGGGTTTAAAAATACAGGCTTGGTTATGCTGCTGACGACGGCTTCCGTCGCCGTGGTCTGCGCCCTGAACTACAGTCCAGGCGGCGTTCCGACCCCGCAGGCCATGCAGGAAGACGCTGTTCGAGTACAGGAAGACCCGGGGCCGTTCATGCTTGAGACGATGGAAAAACTTACCCCGGATTTCGGCGGAACCGCGCCCCGGGTAACTTTCGCCGTGCGGAACTTCGACCCGGAAACGGACGCTGTATTTTATGCGGACGACTTAACGCTGGAAGAAATAACTATGTGGCAGCTCCAGATACTGGACGGCGGCGGCCGCAAAATACATTATTTCCAGGGCCAGGGCCGGCCCGCTTCGTCCACGCTGGCCTGGCACGGACTATCCGCTGACGGCCGGCCGTTCCCGGGGGGGTTCTACAATGCCCGGTTCGTCTGGAAGGATCGCGCCGGAAGGGTCCACGCCACCGCAAAGGCTTCCTTTAACCTTTTTTCTCACCTGCCGATGCCTAAGTTCGCCAAACTGAAACTGGAATTCGCCTTACCTACGGAACTTATCTGATACGGGGACGCAGCGCCCTGCCCGGCCGCACCGCTTCATAGGCGTTGAGATAATGGTCCGGGTTCCTCAGCTCTTATGCGTGCTTTACCTCTTCCTGGATTTTCCCGCGCTTAATTGCGGTTCCCGGCCTCAGTACCCCAGCGCCTTCAGGGAGGTTCCGGGGTAATAGTGAGAGAGGATGCGGCGGAAATCCCGGCCGTCCAGCGCCTTATCCGTAAGCCCCAGGTCCTTATACAGCACCGCGGCGTTAAGATGCGCCTTCAGGCCGGTTGAACTTACGCAGGCCCCGGCAGCGAACACTCCCGCCGCCGCCGTGAGCCTCCCGGAGCGGTAAAGAGCCGAGCCCTCCGCCAGGCAGTTCCCCGCGCCGCCGGCGCTGCGGGCGGGAAGCGGGACCAGCAGGCAGGCCGCCGCGATTATTAAGAGTTTTCCCATGTCTAGCGGCAGAACAGCACTGGATCATGTTTTTTCCGCCCGGCGGCACATGAACACGCCTGCGGCCCGCCGGGCGACGACCAACCGAACAACTCCTGCCGTATGAAACACCCGGCAACAGCCGGGCGCGGCGGCATTTCATTGAATTTCAAAAAAATACCCATCTTCCCGTATTATCACCGATTTTCGCAGAGCCCTAATTCTCACATCTTCCAAGC
>PEXO01000284.1:0-2689 GCA_002779045.1 Elusimicrobia bacterium CG08_land_8_20_14_0_20_59_10
AGACAGCGACGAGGTCTTTAAAAATCTCGGGAGGGCGAGATACGACCTGCTTATCCTGGACGTGAACACGCCGGGCCTGAACGGCTACAAGGTGGCGGAAAAGATCTCAGGGAATATAATCAACCGCCCGAAGTTCCTGATATTTACCGCGCGCAATATACAAGAAGAAAAAGCGGAGTTTGCGGTCTGCGGCGCGGATGCCATAATAAGCAAAGGCACGCCATGCGATAAGATAATGAGCGTCATTGGGGATCTGTTCAGCGAAAGAGAGACGCCGCCCCCAGACAGCCGCACGAACCCCTCCCGGCAAGGAACAGAAGCGCCTATGCAGGAAACTCAAGCGCAATTGAAGTCACCCAATACCCACGACAAGCTGAACGAAGACCTCCAGCTATGCCTTTTCAAAATGACGATGGTAGAAGATCTGATAAACCTGAAAAACATGCGATACGAGGAATTTATCCGCGACCTTCTGAAAGAAAAGCAGAGGACGGAAAAGAACTATCTTGAATTTAAACGGATAGAAGAGGAAGTCGTCAAGCTGAAGAACTGGGGTTACGCCGTAACCGCCGCGGCCGCCCTGGCTGTTATCCGCTCGTTCTTCTAAGAAGCATAGCGAAAAAACACGCTACGCGAAATGCTTTAATATTCCGACGACTCCGGCTAAAGGGGAATTTCATGGGAAATAAGAAAAAAGTGCTGGTTGTGGACGACAACCAGAATTTCAGCCTGCTGCTGCGGTGCGCGCTGGAGGACGATTTTGAGGTTTTTTCCGCGGAAGATGGCCGCACCGGCGCAGAAAAAGCCGCGAAAATGCTCCCGGATATAATACTTACGGATGTCATGATGCCGGATATTGCCGGCATTGAAATGACGCGTATGCTTGTCGCAGAAGAGGAAACAAGGGATATCCCGATAATTGTACTGACCGGCAGCAATCTCGACAAAGACATCCCCGCCCTTTTCAAGCAGGAAAGCAATGTCCGTCATTTTTTAAGCAAGACGACGCCGGTAATGGAGATAGTGGCGATCGTAAAAAGAGTTTTACAAGGCAGCTAAAGGCGTCGCCGCTCAGAATTAGAAGGTCTGGGTTACTTTGTTCAGGCCCTTCGGGTTGTCGGGGTTGAGGCCTTTAGAGAGGGAAAGGCGCAGGGCCAGCATTTTCATGCGGATGTCCACGGGGAGGCAGTTGAAAGGGAATTTAAGCTTGCCGGGCCGGACCACTTCGTAGGGAGTCCCGCGCTCGTCGAGGGCTTTTTAACCTTCAGGATATCTTCGGGCAGTTTGTCCGAGGGCGTGAACAGAAAAACCAGGTCTTTGGACGTATAGGCGCCTACGGGACCGTGCAGGAACTCGGCGGCGGAATAGCCCAGGGCGTGGGACTTGGCCATCTCCCTGAACTTAAGGGCCGAGTCTTCGGCCACGGCATTATAGGGGCCGCGCCCGACGAAGCCCAGCATGGGGGCTTTTTTTATCCGCTTCAGCAGTTCTTCCCCGCCGTAATTATCCGAAACGGCCGCCCGGGCGGCGGCTACTGTGTCTTTAAAATACTTCGCGGTAAAACAGCGGCTCCGGGTCTGGGCGGTCCAGAGCACGGCCCAGAGCTGCAGCTCGAAACTCTTGGTGGCCGCCACAGGGACTTCCTTCGAATGGGAAAGCAGTATATGCCTCCCGGCCAGCCGCGCCAGCGGGTTATTCGCCAGGTCCGCTTCATTGGTGACGGCTACGCCCTTCGCCCCCCATTTAACGAGTTTCTCCAGGCAGGCGGTTATGTCCTGGCTGCGGCCGGACTGCGAGAAGGCCCAGACGGACTGGCCTTTAAAATTGAGCGGCTTCCTGGCCTCGAAGATAGAATGCGGGTGGATGAAGTTGGTGATGGTCCCGGCATAGGCTTCCCAGATATACTTGGCGAACAGCGTGGCGGTGCCGGAAGAACCGCGCCCGACGAGGTATACGGCTTTATCTTTAGAACGAAGGGCCAGTTTCTCCAGCTCTCCCGAGCGCGCCGAGAACTTTGCCAGCAATTCCGGGATCTCGGTATGTCCGCGTAGGTGAGAGTATCTTTGATGTTCATTATTATAGGCCTGTAGCTTTCTTCTTAACTGTAGGCAACATAAGGTATAAAGGTCTATCTGTTGTGCTGCGGCTGTTTGCAGCATTACAGATAGGCCACGTTGAGCGAAGCCGCTCTGCCGCTTAGGGGAATTATATCAGAATCCAGTGGGCAGCGACGCAAAGCGCCGGCGGCTATGGGGATTGTAAAATACTCGGAGGCTGAAGGCTGGTGGAAGAATCGGGGTTATGGTGAGGGAACTGGCCCTGGAGCGACGTACGGGGGCCTGTTGAGGCGGTGAAGATCCGCGGCGCGGCCGAAAAAACCGGCGGTAAGGGCAGACCGGATAGAAGAGCGGCGCGAAAGGCAAAGTTTCCCCCGCGGCCGCCTGAGGCGGACGGGAGAGCTTTTTGGAGCATGGCCCTGCTTGAATAGTCATCATGAGGAATCGAAGTGTGTGAAGCCGGGCTTGGGTAATTCAGCGACGACGCGCATTGCCCCCTGCTTGCAGCAGGGACAGCGGAAGAAGTCTTTGCCGGTGAGTTCCTGAAGCAGCTCTTCGTCTGATTTCTCTTCTGGCGCGGGAGGCTGGGGAGAGACGCCGAGCAGCTGCCTGCACAGCGGGAGAGCGTTCTT
>PEXO01000284.1:2789-8967 GCA_002779045.1 Elusimicrobia bacterium CG08_land_8_20_14_0_20_59_10
GTCATAATATCGCGCTTATCTCCGTCGCCGCGGTCGCGGAAGGCGAAGGTAACGTTACCGTTTTCGACATTGAGGATGCGGTTGTTGGAAATAGCGACGCGGTGGGTGTAGCGGCCGAGGTAGTCGAGGACTTTTTCCGGTCCGCCGAAAGGAGGCTTGGCATAAACGACCCAACGCTTCTGGCGGAGCCGGGCGAGCAAGCCGGAGAATCCTGTTTGGGTCTGGAATTGGGCGGCCTGCCCCGGAAAGATTAACTCACAATCGGCAAAAGCCTGAAGGAGGAAGTCCAGATACTTGCCGCGAAAGACCAAGGCGAGAGCTCTGACGGGGAAGAGAAAATTATCCGGGGTATCGATCCAGCGCTCGTTATTTTCCGACAAAGCGCCGGCGGGGACGAGGCAATGGAGATGGAAATGAGCGTTGAGCTTCTGATCCCAGGTATGCAGGACGGCGATAAAGCCGGTTTTACCGCCGAGATTATTATGGCCGAACATGAGCAGTGTCTGGGCGGCGGCATCGAACAGGATTTTCAAGGCTTATCAGGTTTTTCCCGCTTGGTATGCCGCTCCGTCTCTTTTTCCGCCTTAGCTACCCGCACCGGGCGCAGCGGGGACCGGGGAGCCAGGGCGCCGTAATAATGGATAAGTCTGGTTAACTACAGTTAACCATAATCCAAAAGGAAAGGCTGTCCCCGTCAGCCCCCGTCAGATTTTAGCGCGAGACCGCGCAGCGGAACCCGATATTTTTGTTCTTGTTGTCCGGATTAAGCCTTAGCCGGAAGCCCGAGCGCGTGTTGCCGCCTTTTACAAGCCACGACCCTCCGCGCACCACGCGGGCCGTTCCCGTTCCAGGCCCTTTAGGGTTGCGCCCCGGCGACTTACTGTAATAGTTCTTATCATACCAGTCCGCGCACCATTCCCTCACATTGCCGTGCATATCATAGAGCCCGTAGGGGTTCGGTTTCTTTTGCCCTACAGGGTGCGTTGTGTTGCCGGAATTATCGGCATACCAGGCATATTCGGCAAGCCTGGATTCGCCGCCGCCGAAGCTCCATTTTGTATCGGTCCCGCCGCGGGCCGCCTTTTCCCATTCAGCCTCGGTAGGGAGCCGCCTGCCCGCCCATTTGCAATACTTGTCCGCGTCGTTCCAGCTTACCTGCACTACGGGCCGGCTCTCCGCGCCGGGGCCTGCCTGTTCCGGCATTGCCGCTCTCGTTGCTTGCGCGAATTTACGGTACCGCGCCACAGTTATCTCATATCTGTCAATAAAAAATTCATCAAGGTGGACTTTGTGCCTCGGCTGCTCATCCGCATCCCCTTCGCCGGCGGAAGAGCCCATGTGGAATGCTCCCTCACGGATTATAACCATCCCCTGCGGTGTGCGCGCCTTTTCTTCCGCCAGGAGCCGCGCTTTTTCCTGCGCCAGCAACTGCGCCTTTTCTTTCTCCAGGAGCCGCGCTTTTTCCTGCGCCAGGCGCCGCGTTTTTTCCGCTGCCGCCCGCTCCGCCAGGAGGCGCGCTTTTTCTTCCTCCTTGCGCCGCGCCTCTTCTTTTGCCGCCAGGAGGCGCGCCTCTTCCCGCTTGCGGGCGCTGATATTTATGCCCTCCACGGCAAATATAAACCCCGCACCTTTAATTGCGGGGGAATCTTTTTCAACATCCCAGATAATGTGCTTATTGTTCACGCCGCCGACCTCTCCCACGTCTCCCGCCAGGGCTTTCGGCTGCAGCTCAAAGACATTCCCGCCGTCCCTGGAAAGCCCGAGGCGGATGTTAAAAACGTCTTTTTTCGGATTTTCAAGCCTGTAATAAACATGCACCAGCCCTTTATTATCCTGCTCAAACCTGACATTCGTTATCTGCGGGCCGGCGCCGTAAGCGCCGGCCGCGCAGAAGAAAAACAGGATAGACATAAGGGGTTTCATAGGCTGTCGATCGCCTGGTAGAACCGCATGGCGTCGCCGAATCTTTCCCTCGGGTCGGACTCAAGCGCCTTGGATATTACTTTATCTACTTCGCCCGGCAGCCAGGGCAGAATTAGACTGACATCCTTATAATCCTTCCGGTCCTTCGCGGCCTGGGTATCCATGCCGCTAAACGGCACGTCCCCGGTCAGCATCTCGTAAAAACATATTCCCAGCGCATAAATATCCGTTTCCGGCCTGGTTATTCCGCGGTATTGTTCCGGCGCCATATAAATAGGCGTTCCAACCACGGTCTGGCGGGTAAGCCTGGTAAGGCTGTCGCCGAGTTCGCTGGAAAGGCCGAAATCCATGACTTTCGCGAAATTGTTCGTGTCAACTATGATGTTGGCCGGTTTCAAGTCCCGGTGAATGATCTTTTGCTGATGCGCATAGTTGACGGCCAGGCACACGTAGCCGAGAATTGACTTGCAATCTTTCAACGGCAATTGTCCTTTTTCGGCAATGACGGCGGAAAGAGTTTTGCCTTCGATATAGTCAAACACAAGATATACTTCGCCGTTCTCTTCTATAATCGCGTGGATCCCCACAATATAAGGATGGGTCAGGCGCGCGACCATCGCAGCTTCGCGCAGGAACCGTTCGCGCTCCTTCGGATAGGCCTTCAATTCGGACCGCATTTTTTTGATGGCCACTTTCCGGCCCAGGCTATGGTCCCAGCCTTCATACACAATGCCCATGCCGCCGGCGCCGATCTCGCCTTTCAGCTCGTATTTGCCGTCCAGCCGGCCCTTTTTCAGCGAGGGGGAAGGAACGGGCGGTATCGTGCCCGGCGCCGGCCGCTCCATTTTCCCGACGTCCGCTCTTTTGATCATTTCCTCCCTTTCCCTCTCCCTCGCTTTTTCTTCCCGGTACATTTGCGCAACATACTCTTCTCTGGCCAGCCGGTCGCTTAGCGCCGGGGCGGGAGAGGGAACAGGCTCCGCAACAGGCGCGGGCGCCTGTTTTCTCTCCGCAATCGCCGCCTGGTCGGCCACTTTTGCAAGGTTGTTGTAGTTTTCCGTCACGGTGCGGTATTGCTGGCCGGTATCCATAAAAAGTTTATAGATCCTGCGCGCCAGCTCCTTTGCGCCTTTTTCCTCGCAAACAAGCGCCAGGCTGTAATAAAATTTCTGGTTTTCCTCCACCGCGGCCTGCCCCCGCTGGACGGGCTTGATCCGGGACACTTCGGTCAGCAGGGCTTCGGCCTGCGAAAAGCCGCCCAGCCTTACGTGCAGTTCAAAAATAAGCGGGAGGTCCGAGGCCGGCGGCTTTTGTGAAAGCTTAAGCAGCCTGAGCGCCTGCGAATTTTTATTTAGTTTCATCAGCGCCCCGGCGTAAGCGGAATAAGCCTTCGGCGGCAGCGCCTTGCAATAACGCCCGATAAACTCGTCAAGCCTGCCAGCCGCGTCATAAATGAGGATCACCGCTTCAGGTCCGCCTTCTACCGAGTCGGCGGCGGAGATGGCGGCGGCGTTTAAAATATTTACGCTTTTTCGCGGTTCTTCCAGTTCAAAAAGCTTCTTTGCCAGCCGCAGCCTGCCGGCTCCGGACATGGTGGTTAAAAGCTGTGTCAGAGAGGCCAAGTCTACCGCGGACGCGGCGATATAAGGCAATTCATCAGTATCAAAAACACGCGGGTCGCCGCCCAGGCGCAGGTGCTGCCTGAACATCACCCCGACCGGGCCTAAATCCGCCTTTTCCGCTGTCTGCTCAAGAGCAAGCGCGCGTATTTTGGATTTAATAGCGGCTTCCAGGCCCTGCCTCGCGGAGGCGTTAAGCCGCGCCTGTTTTATCCGCTTCTTTATGAGAAAGAGCAAACCCGCCGCCCCCAGGAAAACCGCGATATAACCCGGCAGAAAGGAGATAAAGCCGGCCACGGCTTTTTTCTGCCTGCTCTTTTTCTCCCTGTAGATCCGCGCCTGCCCGCCATCCAGCATCCCCGCGGCGCTCACTCCTCGTATAATGCGGCCTGTTTCCTCCGCCTGGGCGCAGCGCGGCAGAGCCGGCGCCGCAAGCCAGGCCGCCAGCAGTAATATCCAGGCTGATTTGAGATCCATAGTCTACTTAAGCCGGAACATTTTGTTCACTATTTTCGGGCACACGTCCTTCAGTTCCAGGTTCGTTAAACCTTCCTGTTCGTAAAAGGCGGCTATCTTGCCGGTTTTCGTGTCCACCGCGTCTACCTTGATAATGTAGCCCTCCGCCTCCTTTAACAGCGAGCCCGTAAACATCAGTTTAACGTTAAGCAGGCGGCCCATTTCAACCGCGCATTGTCCCCCGGCGCAGCCGCCGCTTTCAAATTTCTGTTCGTCCAGCGTGGTATCCATAGCGCTTTTATCTATAAGCTTGAACAGCCCCGTGCCGGCAAGCGCGGCCCTTAGCTCCTCCGTCACACCGGCGGCGCTTCCCTTCGGCAGCTTTTTCCCGGCAAATTCAGCCACGGCCGCGCTGGTTCCGGCTGCCGCTTTTGCGATCTTGACGCGGGTTGTCTTTTCAGGCGTTATTCCGGCGGTTTCTCCCAGCCGGTTCCAGAAAGTCTTCAACTGCACCCGCTCTCCGGCCTTCGGCCCGAAAGCCAGGGCAAGCCCGGCCTTGTGAATACTGCCGAAATCACCGTAGCCTAAAAAAGCGTAGTCAAAACTTACCCCGCCCAGTTCCAGCCCCAGGCCGAAGGCCGGGCCGCCGAATTCGTCTTTCAAACGCCACCCGCATCTCAGTTTTACGGCCTCGGCCGCGGAAAAAGCTCCCCCAAAACTGAGCATGGTTCCAGACTCGCCCTCTTTTTTTATATCCGCGGCCAGAAGATACTTCCCGCCGGAATAAGCCGCGCCCAGGCGTTGTATCTTTACAAGGTCATAGTCGTATACCTGGCCGCCGCCGTAATTCTGCATAGCCAGGCCGAAGCTCCAGGGCCCGAGCTTGCGCATGACACCCGCGTCAAAAGCGGTAGTTCCCGAGGCTTGCCCGGCTATCTCCTCGTTGTACGATTTAAATACCAGCCCCAGCCCCCAGTCGTTCAGCCGGTAAGCGAAGGCGAGCGGGATGATGGACCTTTTATAGCTGAAGCTCTCGCCGGTATCGTTGCCCAGGGCATCGTAAACCGGCTCCTCTTTCATGCTGAAAAACACCGGGGCAAGCCCCACGGCCCAGTTTTTAAAGGGCGAGACGAAAGCCAGGGAATTGCCGCTTATATCCTGCAAATACGAATGGTACACCAGCGACACCGCCTGCCGCTTCATATAGACCATGCCCGCCGGGTTGTAATAAAGGCCCAGCGGCCCGTCCGCCAGGGCAACAAAAGCGTCGCCCATGCCGCCCGCCTGCGCGGACATCGGTATCTTAAGAAAAGCCCCGCTTTCCTGCGCGTGAAGAGAGCAAGAGAGCGAGAAAGTGATTAAGTAAGCAAGTAAGTGTCTAGACGTTTTCGTAATTTTTAATCAATCCCCACAGCATTCTTCCTATTTCATCGACCTTATACTGTATTTTTTCGTAGTCGTCTTTTTCTATAAACCTGAGGCGCAAACATATTTCCAACTGCGCATCCAATTCGCTTAAAGACCCTCTTGAAATACAATAAAACTGTATTTTTTCGCGCGCTCCTTTTCTAGCAGCGCCTTCCGCAAGATTGGAGACTATTGAGACCGCTGCTCTTTTCATCTGTGAAGTCAAACCGTATATTTCTTCTTTTGGGAATTTACTGCTAGCCGAGTATATATCTTCAACAAGCTCCATTAGCTTATTCCATATCTTCAGTCTCTTATGCGGTCGTTCACTCATAAGTCAACAAGTGAGTAAGCAGGAAAGTGAGCAGGTGAGTAAGGGTATTGAGTGATAAATATTTTCATAATTCTTATCAATCCCCTCTCGTCCTCTTTTTCTCTCTAACGTACTCACTCTCTCACTCTCTCACTCTCTCACTCTCTCACTCTCTCACTCTCTCACTCTCTCACTCACTTTCCGGCTCACTCACTTCTTCACCCCTATCTTCCTTACTTCCTTGCCGCCGGGATAGACGTAATGCAGGAAGTATATTTCCGGCGGTACGTAGCGGCCGCCGTCGTTCCTGCCGTCCCACTCCTTCTGGAAGGCGCCGGCAGGCATTTCTCCCTCGTAGAGCGTCCGTACCAGCTTCAGCGACATGTCATAGATCTTCAGCGACACCCTGCCCGGCGCGGCCAGGGTGAACTTAACTTTCACCGTCCCGCCTGACCTGGGC
>PEXO01000284.1:9168-9404 GCA_002779045.1 Elusimicrobia bacterium CG08_land_8_20_14_0_20_59_10
CCGGAAACATAAGTCATTAGGAACGGACTGTCGGTTATCGGGGAGCCGCCCTTTTTGATATGTACCTTTGGATAGCCGCTGCCCGGAGCGTCGTTGTCCGCGTCGGTGTATTTCACGCGGTAAGCAAAACTTGTAACGATATCGCCTGCTTCAGGATTAAGGCCGTCGGCGGTGTAACCGGCTTCGCCCGTCCAGCTAAGGGTCGGCACAATGTCTATGGTGACGGAATCGTTCAG
>PEXO01000120.1 GCA_002779045.1 Elusimicrobia bacterium CG08_land_8_20_14_0_20_59_10
CGGGCGAATGGCGGAGCGCTATGCGCGAACGTCATTCGGGTGTATGCCTCCCGAAGGGCACCCGCTATGCGGGCGGAAAATTGCAACTGCAATTTTCAGGCTAATCCAGGTCCATGGGATTTATGGGCCTTGAGGTGTCGCCGGAATCCTCGATCCGTTTCTTTTCCTTCTCGAATTTGTCCAGAAGTTCTTTCTTCTTACCTTCCATGGTTTTACCCGCGTTCGAGAAGTAATCATCAAGGCGGCTTTTGTCGGCCTTCATTTTTTTTATAGCCTCCTGCATCGGGTCCGCGCCTTCTTTGACCTCGGGCTTCTCCCAATGGCGCAGGACTTTCCCGTTCTTCCTGTCCACCTCTATGCGCACCTTGCAGCATGGGCAATCCACTAAAAAAGTCCCTTCTGACATATCCCTCTCCTTATTCCCGTTCCTTCGATCCCCGATTTTCGATTACCGCTCCCGACGGTTACTTGACTCCCCACAGCGGGTGCTGCTGCGGCCTCAGCCGGACATGGCGCAGCCTGAGCGCCGCCAGGCAGCAGGCTTCCCGCAGGAATTTCTCACGCGGCGGCCTGACTCCGCGCCGCGCGGTGGCGGGCTGTATGAAGAACGGCATACCGGGCCGCACCGCCGCCGTTACCGCTACGGCTTTTTGCAGGTCCCCTATCTTTGTTCGGGAAGTCACCACCGTTTTAACAAAAGTTTTCCCGGGAGCCGCGGCCAGGAATTTCAGGTGCGCGGTCCAGAAGGCCTTCCCCCCGGTGGCGGACGGCAGCTTGATATCGGCCGCGATAACGTCGCAGAACCGGAGGACTTCAGCCAGCTCACGGTAGAGAACACCATTGGTCTCAAGGTGCACGGCGAGCCCGGCTTTTTTTAGTTCCGGCGCCAGCGCCTTTATGAACCGCCAGTGAAGGAGCGGCTCGCCCCCGGTAAGGGACACCGTGCGCGTCCTTTTGGACCGGGCAAGCTTGACGACCGCGGCGGCCGCTTCTGCCGGCCGCATCAAGGCCGCCCCCCCGGCGCCGCGCGCGGCCGGTTCGTCACAGTAGGAACAGTTCAGGTTGCAGCCGGCAAAGCGCAGGAACACCTGTCTCTGCCCGGCATAAAGGCCCTCCCCCTGCGTGGACGCGAAGATCTCGGACACAGGGGCTTTCATATGCCGAAGGCCGGGTCGGACACCCCCGCCTCCGCGAACCCTTTGGCGCGCAGCTTGCAGGAATCGCAGCGGCCGCAGGGGCTGCGCCCGCCGCCATAGCAGGACCACGTCAGTTCAAGCGGGGCGCCCAGCTTAAGCGCAAGCCGCACTATTTGCGCTTTCGCCAGCTTGATAAGCGGGGTGAGCAGCTTTATCTTCTTCCCGCCGGCCCCGCCGCGCGTGCCTAAAGCGGCCGCACGCTCAAGAGCTTTGTAAAAAACCGGCCGGCAGTCAGGGTAGCCGGAATAATCCACCACGTTAGGCCCGAGCACCACCGCCTGCGCGCCTATAGCGTCGGCCAGAGAGACGCCGGCCGCGGCGAACACCAGGTTTCGGCCCGGCACGTATGTCGACGGAATATTTTTGCCCGCCCCTATCCTGGAAAGACTCACGTCCGGAAGGGGTAATTTCATGTTGACCAGCGAGCACGAGGAGAACCAGGGGAACCTGAGGGAGATTTCGTAAAGCTTCACACCGGCCGCGCGGGCTATAACGCGGGCACTCTTGTTCTCGCGCGCGTGGCGCTGGCCGTAGTTAAAAGAAACCGCCCGGCATTCAAAGCCCTTGCCCATGGCCCAGTAAAGGGCCGTAGTGGAATCAAGCCCTCCGGAAAAAAGAACGACAGCTATCTTTTTCTTCATATCCCGGCGTTCTCCACCACGCCGACCCCGGCGCGCAGCCTGACACGCGGCACGGCGCGGAACAGTCCTTTTTTCAACGCTATCTCCATGTCCCGCTTCCCGGTCTCCGGCCTGGTGGTCATAAAATCAAGCACGCGCCCGCTGGCGTGAATCTCTCCAAG
>PEXO01000038.1 GCA_002779045.1 Elusimicrobia bacterium CG08_land_8_20_14_0_20_59_10
CTCCGGGGCGCGCTCGTCGTCGGCGTTCAGCACGGCGCACTTGTCTTTCTTGGAGGACCGCTCCAGCAGTTCGAAAATGCGGGCCTTGGCACGGAAATAACTTTCCCTGTCCTTGTGGAAATCCAGGTGGTCGCGCTGCAGGTTGGTGAACGCTGCCACGTCGAACTCCACGTCCTCCGCGCGGCCCAGCGCCAGCGCGTGCGAGGAAACCTCCATTACGGCGGTCAGCGCGTCGGCGGCCGCCATCTTTGAAAGCAGCTCCTGCAGGTGGTGGGCCAGCGGCGTGGTGTTGACGGCGGAGGCTAATACCCGCCCGTCCACACGGTGCGCTATGGTCCCTATCATCCCGGGCCGCGCGCCGCCCAACCGCAGTATGTTCTCAAGCAGGTAGGCCGTGGTGGTCTTGCCCTTGGTGCCGGTAATGCCGAAGAGCCGCAGTTTTTTAGACGGGTGACCGTAAAAATTAGCCGCCGCGCGTGAAAGCGCCGGCGCCAGGTCCGGGGCATTTACAAAGGCCGCGCCGGGGAAGGCGTCCTGCAGTCCGGGCGCGAACTCCTCGGCCGAAACCACCGCCGAGGCCCCTTTTTCCAGGGCCTGCCTTATAAAACCGGCGCCGTTCGTCCGGGCGCCGGGCAGCGCAAAGAACAGCGCGCCCGGGGCCGCCAGCCGGGAATCGTTTATTACGGAGGAGATCTCCGCATCCGGGCCGGTGAACCCGGTGCCGGTCTTTTGCAGGACAAGGGAGAGCTTCATTTTTAAATGATATCAGGTCAGCGGCAGGGGTACTTCTCCACCAGCTCGGAGTTCACGTAGAGAAGGGTCTCTTCGCCGGAGCTGAGCGGTACCAGCTGCCTGGAATAGTACCATTCCTTTATCTTCGTATAGAAAAAATGTTTCAGGTCGGCGTCCTTTATATCTGAGCCGGGGTTCTTTTTCAGCTGGTCCAGCCTGAGAACGCCGGTTTTCAGTTCCAGGGCGGTTTTCCTGGCGCGGAGCTCCACACAGGAATAGACCAGTTCCCTTTGCTCCGCAGTGAGCTTGCCGCAGGTCTCTTCCTCAAGAAAGCCGTCCGGCAGCAGGGCCATCGGGGCATCCAGGTCTATGTTTATGTCAAAGTTCAGGTTCCAATCGGTTTTTTTCTCTTCCCAGTCCTTTTTAATCGTCTTCGTCACGGCTTTGAGAATACGCGCGTCCTGGGTGTCCACCAGGCGGGCATTGATCTCCACGTTCTTGCCGTCCAGGTCTATCACGCTGCCGGTAACCACTGCGTCCGCGCCCAGTATATTGCCTATTTTCTTGGCGGTGGCGGCGTCCACCACGCCTTTGGCGCCCAGCTTCTGTTCTCTCAATACCTCGTCAAGGCGGCTGCGCTCTATCACTTCCATGCGGGGATTGGCGGCTATTTCCGAGGTCAGGCGCTCCGTAACTATGGCGCTGGCGCGGCTTTTGGCGCCGGTTTCGGAGGAAAAGCCCATCACCACAACGCGTCGTTTGGACGTTGCGTCGGCGGTTCGGGAAAGTGCGCGGGCTATATACTTATAGCCCTCCATGCCGGCCCAGGCGCATACGCCCAGGCCAAGCAGCAGCAGGATTATTTTTGTCGCTTTCATGGCCCTCAACTAATAATAGTAAATTCGGGCCTATTTGGTAAGGCTGCCTGTTTAGTCCGAAACCGGGCGGGACGGCTGGTGTTTGTCCGGAGCGTCGTCCAGCGGAGTATCCGGGGCCAGGCCTTTGCTGGTTATTATCTTGCGGGCTATTTCCCGGAAGGCCGGAGCGGCGGTCTCGCCGCCGTAGGTAAGGCCCTTGGGGTTGTCCAGCACCACCAGTATGACATACTGCGGTTTTGAAAGCGGGAAGAACCCCGCGAATGAAGCCACGTTATGGCCGGTAAGGTATTTCCCGGTATGCGGGTCTATCTTTTTTGACGTACCCGTCTTG
>PEXO01000396.1 GCA_002779045.1 Elusimicrobia bacterium CG08_land_8_20_14_0_20_59_10
AGTAATGCAGGGCTTTCAGGTACGAGGCCGGGCCTTCACCTTTGAACTGCGCGGCGCAGACCGGCTTTATCACGGAAGTCCGGCGGAAGGCTTCGCGCCGGGAGATGTCGGTAAGGTGCACTTCCACCGCGGTAAGGGAGAGCGCTTCTATGGCGTCGCGTATGGCATAGCTGTAATGCGTGTAAGCCGCCGGGTTTATTATCAGGGCGTCGGCCCAGGCCGCGTTAGCGGTCAGGAGAGCTATGATCCCGCCTTCGCAGTTAGACTGGAAGACGCGCAGTTTTATGCCGAGACCCGCGGCCTCCTTTTTTATCCGGGCGTTGAGCTGCGGCAGGGTCAGCTTCCCGTAAAGTTCCGGGCGGCGTTTTCCCAGCAGGTGCAGGTTGGGGCCGTGAATTATAAGGATGTTCATTTTAATGCTCCGTCAAAAGCTTTTTTCAGCAGAGCCATCTTTACGTTCTCCGCGGCTTCCAGCCTGCCGGGGGCGTTCACCAGCAGGAAGCGGTTGTGCGCGCCGCGCGCCTTCTTATCCATCGAGACCAGCGCCAGGAATTTCCTGAAATCGCGGCCGAGCTCCGGCGGGGAAGGCAGGCGCAGGGCGGTTATAAGGGCGTCCAGTTTTTTGAACGCGGGGCCCGGCAGCCTGCCGGTGCGCGCCGAGAGGATGAGCGCGAAGCGCAGGCCGCGCGCTACGGCCTCGCCGTGCGGCATTCTGCCGCCCGCCAGGGCCTCGAAGGCGTGCCCGGCGGTATGGCCCAGGTTGAGGCGCTCGCGCAGGCCGGTCTCGTCGCGCTCGTCCTTTGCCACCAGCTTTATCTTATACGCCGCGCAGGCGGCTGTGCAGGTGGTCAGCGCGCTCTCGTCGCCGGCCAGGGCCTTTGAAAGGTTCTTCTCGACGGCGCGGCGCAGCGGGCCGGGGCCTATCATAGCGTATTTCACCAGCTCGCCGGCGCCGGAGCGCAGTTCCGCGTGCGGCAGCGAGTCCAGGAAGGCGGTGTCGCAGACGGCGAGCGCCGGCTGGTGAAAAGTGCCGACAACGTTCTTGGCGCCGCGCAGGTTCACGGCGGTCTTCCCGCCCAGCCCGGCGTCTATCTGGGCCAGGAAGGTGGTGGGCGCGCTTATCCAGTTTATGCCGCGCATATAAACGGAGGCAGCGAAGCCGGTGAGATCAGTGACGGCCCCGCCGCCGGCCGCTATCAGAAGCGAATCGCGCGAAAAGCCTTTTAAGAACAGGAAGGAGCAGAGTTTCCACGCCTGGTCCGGCGTCTTGGCTTTTTCCGAAGCCGGCAGCGCGAAGGTGAAGTATTCCGCTTTGCCCGGCGGGAAAAGCGCCGCCGCCCGGGCCTTCAGGCTTCTGGGCGCGGCGCCGTCGGTTACCAGGCAGAGCTTGTCCGCGCCGGAGAACAGCGCGGGGAACTGTGACGGCATGTCCGACATATCGCGGCCTATGACGGCATAGACCGTTCTGGAATATTTGACCGTAAAATTAAAAGTCTTCATAAATATTCCCGCTTAATGCGCCTGCGTATCTCCCGCGCCGCTGCCTTGGGCGTCAGGCCGGAGGTGTTTACCCGGATTGCGGCCCTGTTGTAAAAAGGAAGCCGCGCCGTGTAGAGCTTTTTTGCCCGCGCCAGGGACTTTTGTGTCCGGCCGGCCAGCAGCGGCCTGGTGGCGGCCCCGGCTTGCAGCCTTTTCGCGAGTTCCGGCCAGGGGCAGGCAAGAAAGACCGTGACGCCGGTGGCGCTCAGCAGTTTTTTCCACCTGCGCGAAGGGTAGATGCCGCCGCCGAGGGCTATCACCCGTCCGCCGCCGGCGGCCAGCTTGCGCAGCTGCGCGGCTTCCAGCGCGCGGAAATGCGCCAATCCTCTTTCTTTAACCAGCCCGGCTATGGTTGTGCCGGTCCGCTTCTCTATCAGCCCGTCGCAATCGCAGAAAGGCCGGTCCAGCAGCCGCGCCAGTTCCCGGCCGGCGGCGGTCTTGCCGGCGCACATGAAGCCCGTGAGATAAATGTTCATCCGCAGGGCAGCAGCCTGCCGGTCTTTGCGCGCCATTGCTTCACCCTTGGCAGCAGTTCCGCCAGGGAGTCGCCGCCGAACTTTTCCAGAGCCGCAGCCGCCAGCTCCAGCGCGGCGACATGCTCTCCTATCACCGCCGCCGCGAACACCGCCGTGGTATC
>PEXO01000437.1 GCA_002779045.1 Elusimicrobia bacterium CG08_land_8_20_14_0_20_59_10
GCGGCTCGGCCGTGGCCAGCGTGAACGTGTATGTGCGGCGCTCGAACGGTGATTACTGGGATACGGCCTCCTGGCAGGGCGACCCGCAGCCGCTGGCGGCGACGGTGGACGCCGCCTGGTCGCGTGATCTGGGCACTATAGACGATATGTTCGCGGACGGCGAGTATTACCGGGTGTACACGGAGGCTTTCGACAATGCGGCCAACTCGGAGGGGATAGGGCTGAAGGCGGGCTTCGTCTATGACGTCAAGCCGCCCACCGCGACCATAACCTACCCGGCCCACCTCGGCTATATAAGCCCCACGGGCAGGATCACGGGCGGCAGCTATGACAGTCCCAACGGCATAGTGAGCGACGTCTACGTGGTGATAAAGGACACTGGCACGGGGAAATACTGGAGCGTGGCGGGTTCGTCCTGGTCGGACACTTCGGCGGCCAACAGCGTGATAAGCTCCGGCACGCTGAGCCCCGGGGCCACCTGGTGGCAGTTGGGCGCCACGCCCTGGCAGAACGGCGCTTTCTACGACATTTACGCTTATGCGCAGGACAGGGCGGGTAATTACCAGGTGGTCTATGCCACGGCCGCCGATATTAAAGCCGATTTCAACCTGCCGTCTTCTTCAATAACCTATCCGATAAACGGCGCGGACCTGTGGACGCGGCTGAATTCCGTTTCCGGTTCCGCGTCGGACGCCGCCCCGGGCCAGCTTACCACGGTGAAGGTTTCCTATTTAAAGGTCGGTTCCCCCGATTATTACTGGGACAGCGCGGCTATGGCCTGGGATTCCACTACGGAAATATTCTATGACGCCACGATAGACGGCGATACCTGGCAGGCCGCTGGTATTTCAACGCCCACCTGGGTCAGGGATCAGGACGCGGGGATAATCTACAAGATCTTTGCCAAGGCGGTGGACGCGGCCGGCAATGAGGTGGTAAAGCCGGGTTCCCCTGCCGATAACAGCGCGCTTATCCAGATACGACTGCGGCCCCCGTTCGCGCTGTCCGCTATAACCACCCCCGATACCTCCGTGCCGCACTGGAGGCCTGACGCGGCGCCGGCCCTCGCCGGCACTTCCGATTTTGCCAGCACGGTGGCCGTGCGCCTGGTGGATTATGGCCCGGACCTTACCGAGGGCACGGGGAACGATGATTCCGTGTTTACCGGTTCAGGCTGGGTCTCCACCACCACCGAGCCTTCCTTATATGTGGGCGTGAGCGTCTTCACGGGCAGCTATGACAGCGCGTCCTGGCAGCTGAGCGTTGCGCCCGGGCTGTGGAACGGCAACCGGAAGTACCGCGTCAGATCCAAGGGTGTCAACGAGTCCTTCCCGGCCTACAATGAAACCCCCGGCCCCGGCGTGGAGTTTATAATAGACTCCAGCGCGCCGGCCGTGGCCGTGACCATGCCCGACAGGGCTTACAGGGTGGCGCTGTCCACGCTGTCGGCTTCCATCTCCGACGTGAGCCCGGGCACGCTGCAGACCACTTATTTCCGGGTGCGCAATGTCGAATCCAAATACTGGAACTGGCAGGCTTCGACCTTTACGGTCTTAAGCTACCCGTATACTGACCTGGCGCCCGCCATCAATGCCGGGATAGCGAGCTATACCACCGACTATTTCCTGACAGGGGCGGCCTGGGAGGCGGATAAGGCCTATACGGTTGAATTCCAGTCCACCGACAAAGCCGGCAATACGGGCATAGCCGGGGAAGTTGCCTTTACCCTGGATATCGCCAGCCCGACCGCCGGGATCGCCGTTCCTTACGACGCCAATGGCGGCGGGCTGCGCTCGCTGGGTTCCATCTCGGGCACGGCTTATGACGCCTGGCGCTCCACCGCGGTGGAAGTGGCCATCCGGCGCCTCACCGGCACGCCGCGCTGGTTCGGCGGGGCCACCTTCTCGGGCACCGGCGAGACGCCGCTGTGGCTTGACGTAAAAAATTCGCCCAGCTTCCTGTCCCCGGACGCCACCAGCTGGATCTACAACTCCGGGCTGGAGGGACAGCTTGAGAGCGGCGGCCGC
>PEXO01000410.1:0-1712 GCA_002779045.1 Elusimicrobia bacterium CG08_land_8_20_14_0_20_59_10
GCGGTCGTCCAGCAGCAGGACCCCGTCCGGGATCGTCTCTATCAGCGCCTGCGCCTTGCCTTTCTCCTCTACTATCTGGTTGAGCTGGAACGCGCGGAAGGCCTGCAGCTCCAGCATAAGGCGGTTCAATATCCCCACCAGGCTCTTTATTTCGGGCCAGCCTTCCTGCGGGATCACCGATTTCAGGCTTTTTTCCTTAAGGAACCGTTTAACGCCGCTCATCATATTATTGATAGGGCGTATTATGCGGTTGGAGATAAGGAACACTACCAGCAGCGTGACGGCCAGCACGGCCACGGTAAGAAAAGCGAACACCAGTATGGATTTGCGCTGCCTGCCGTAAAGCTCGTCCTCGGACTGCAGCGAGACCGCCGCCCAGTCGAGTTTGGCCACCGCCGAATAAGCGCCGGAATAATCCTCGCCCGCCAGCACAAAAGCGCCGAGAGTGCTGCTGCGGCCGCTGGCGCGGAATATCTTCTTCAGTATTTCCGGCTTATAGTCAAGGCCTTCCACCTTCTGGCAGGGCAGGGGAACGCCCTGCCCGTCGGCCAGGAACACCTTGCCGCTTTTTCCCGCATGCTGGGAATTGATCCTCTCAAGCAGCGAATCCATGGAAAAATGAAAGACCACCACCCTGCCGTCCACCAGCGGATAGGCCAGCGGGAAATAAACATGCCCCTCAAGGCAGAGAGGGGAGCCGGGCGAGACTACCCCGCTGTCCCTGGCGCGCGAAGAAAGCTCTACGGCATAGGAGGCGAGCGGACGGGTGCCGGCGACCTTTTCGCTCTGCAGGTAGAACTGCTCCTTCCCGTCACTACCCAGCATGCTCAGGGACATGATGTCGGAATTTATGCGTACGGCCTGGCGCACCACCCCGGCCTCGTCCACTTTTTTGGATTGCAGTGGATTTTCCACCTCGTAGAGAAAAGCGAGGTTGTGGTTGACGTTCAGGAACCATTCGTCCACGTTCACCGCGGAAAGGCGGGCCAGGCTCTTATGCAGTTCAAAATAGCTGGCGACGGAGAAATTATACTGGTAGATATTCCAGCTAACGGAAAGAAGGACCGGGAGCACGGCTATGCCCAGAAGGATAAGGAGGAAGCGGGTGGTCAGCTTCATAAATGCGCGCGCCGGCCTCAGATCTCGTGCCTGACTATATGTATCGCTATGCGGCGGTTGGCCGCACGGCCCTGCGGGGTATCATTGGCGCTTACCGGTTTAAATTCGCCGTAACCCACCGCCGAAAGTTTTTCAGGCGCCACGCCTTCTTTCACGAAGAACTGCAGCACCGAGAACGCCCTGGCCGCAGACAGCTCCCAGTTGGACTTGAAGCGCACGTAACGTCCCAGCGGGCGGTTGTCGGTGTGCCCCGCTATCTGTATGGGGTTGGGCAGGTCCCGGAAGATGGCGCCGAGCCTTCGCAGATGCGGCAGCGAGGATTTTTTCAGCCTGTCGCTGCCGGGATCGAAAAGTATCGGTTCGGAGAAATTGATGTTTATCCTGCTGGCGGAGATCTCCACCTGCGCTATCTGCTGTATGCCGCTCTTGGAAAAAAGAGTGCTGACCACGGAATTATCGCGCCCGAACGTTTCCTCAATGCTCTTGGCGCTGAACTGGGCATTTATGTTCTTGGAACTGTAGAACGCGAACAGCACCATGAAGAAGATCATCAGGTAGCTCATCAGGTCGCCGTAGGTTATCGCCCACAGCGC
>PEXO01000410.1:1790-1963 GCA_002779045.1 Elusimicrobia bacterium CG08_land_8_20_14_0_20_59_10
CCCGCCGCCGGCCGGCTGGAAGCCCCGGAGGTGCATCCCTATCAGATGGGGGGTCTTGCCGGCCATAATATCTATCACGCCCTCAAGTATCAGCTGCAGCACCAGGGTTTCCTCCATGGCGCGCAGGCGGATCTTATTGGCGACGGGCACGAAAACAATGTTGGAAAGGGCTA
>PEXO01000220.1:0-1713 GCA_002779045.1 Elusimicrobia bacterium CG08_land_8_20_14_0_20_59_10
CGCGCTGTCCAGGACTTTCCCGGCCGAAGCTATAGTGTCCAGTTGCGTGTCAAGGATGCCGGCGGCAGGAGAGAGCTCCGCCTTGGTTATGCCGGACAGGCGGGCCAGCGGGACGGTTCCGCTGTTCAGGCTGGAAGCGTTCAGCTCGGTAAGCAGCAGGCCCGAGCCGGAATAGACCCCGGCTTCCACGCGCCCGTCGGGCATATAGATACCGGAACTGAGCCAGAGGCTGTAACCGGTGGCCGGGTCCGTGCCTGTGATGGTCAGCGAAGAAATGTTTATTATCTGGAAACCGGCCATATTCAGCGTGGCGGTAGCGACATGATTGCCCAGGTTGTCGCCCAGGGCGTCGAGATTGGCCCAGTAGAGATTGCCGGAGCCGCTCTTGCGCAGCAGCTGCCCGGGAAGCCCGTCATTGACGAAGATATTACCGGCGCTGACAAAGGTGGAAGCACCCACCAGGTAGACGCCGGAAGAAACCGCCAGGAAGCCGTTGATAACCACGCTGCCGGGGCCCACGACCGCGCCCGTATAGGCGGCCTGCGTGGCGCCGAAGACCGCGAAACCTTTTACCTCCACGTCGGGGTCCAGCGCGGTGCCGGCCAGGCCGAACACGGATAGGTCGTCCTCCACTCCGAATTCTATACCGGCGTCGGCGGCGTAGGCCGCCGGGGACGGCGCCAGGCCGCAGCAGAGCAGCAGGCAGGCGGCGGCGCGAAGGAGCCTGGCGGAGTAAAAGCGGGAAAAGACGGCTGCCCGGTCTTTCCCGGCGCCGCCCGCCTCCATTCTTACCGCGCTCATGTTTTTCATACAGTAGCTCTAAAGCCGCATTACACCAGGCCGCCGCGCAACACTACCGCTATTTCTTCCGTATCCAGGCGGCAAGCGCACCGCCCGAATAGAACTTAGCCGCGTAAGAACCGCTCGCGCCGTTGCTGTCCACGGACAAAGCCACGCCGGACTCGTTGATGCGGTTTATGCTGTGCAGGTCCGTCACCTCATTGCCCAGCTGCGAATTGCCCTCCACGTAGAGATCGTTGGTTATGGTGGCGTTGGCGCCGGTCACTATAAGGCCGTTATTAGCCGTAACTATCCCGGCAACAGCCAGCGCGGCGCCGAGCGCCGCCGGGCCGTAAGTATTAAAGGCCCCGGTCAGCGTCAGGGAACTGCCCTCGATAAGGGTGATATTAGTGCCCCCTGTGTTCTGAAGGAAAAGCGAGTTGACGAGATCGTTCCCCGCGACATTGAACATCACCAGGCGGTAGGGATCGCCGTTGGTGGGAGTGCTGTTATCGTTACCCCAATAGACAAAGCCGTCACCAGCGCTTTTCAGAACCTTGCCCGCCTGGCCCGTGCCGTATTTAAGGTTCCCTTCGGCTATGCTCATGGTGCTGAAGAAGATGCCGTTGCCCAGGACGCTCAGGGAAGACGACACCGACACCGAAAACCCCGGGCCGCCCATGGCCAGGTTGGAGTACTGGTTAAGCACCCCGGTCACCGACAGGTTGGAAGCCACGGTAACGCCTGTCGCGCCGGAGCCTACAAGGTTGGCGCCCGCCGCCAGGGTTATGGGCCCGGTCACCGAATGCGCCCCGAGGCTGGTTATGGGGTCGGTCCCGTCCGCGGCATGGGTAGGCGCATGGATGCCGGGGAGGCCGGCGCCCGAGCCGGAGGTCCAGATAATGCCGTTATAATACTTAAGCTGGTGCAGGG
>PEXO01000220.1:1944-2086 GCA_002779045.1 Elusimicrobia bacterium CG08_land_8_20_14_0_20_59_10
CCTGCACGTTCTGGGCGGGGCTGGTCCAGTGCGGAGTAACAGCATGGGAAGAGGTGTATACTTTAAACACCATGCTCCGGTTGCCGTTCACAAGAAAGCCGTTCTGGCGCAGGTTACCCTGGTAGGTGAACTTTACGGGCTG
>PEXO01000279.1 GCA_002779045.1 Elusimicrobia bacterium CG08_land_8_20_14_0_20_59_10
TAGGGCTTTCTTTTTTCAGGGGTGAACCGGGAGTAGACCAGTTCCACCGCGCGGCCGGCGCCGAACATGGCGTGGTCGATGGGAAATAGCGCCTCGCTGCCGGGCGGGAGGAATTCCTTCTTTATCTCTATGCGCAGGCCCCAGCCGGCTATAAAGGTTAGGCAGTAAACCCATTTCTGCGTGGCGTCATTATAGACCTTCAGCACCGGTCCCGGATTCTTCGCGGAATGGGACTTCATCTCCCAGGTGGAGCCCGGATGATCCCCGGCGGCTTCCAGCATTTCGGCCCAGAATTCCCCGAAAGCTTTGGCCTGCGCCGGATAGCGCACCGCAATATGGTGCAGGAACTTGTCGAAGTCCGCGCGTATCAGCGCGGGGTCGGGCGGGGCCTTGGGTTTCGCCCTTTCCTCGTCGTTGCGCCGCAGGCGGTCTATCAGCGGCGCCAGCTCCGCGGCTTCTTCCGGCGTGGCCGGCGCCAGGTACTGGGCGCGGAAGGTTATGCGGTCGCCGGACCGGGGCTGCACGGTAATGTTCTCCCCGGCCGTCTTCACCACTACACCCAGGGCCTTGTTTATGGTGTTGCGCACCGGGGCATATAGTTCGAACTTCTGCTCTTCCATTCCCAGATGATACTATTTTGCGGCCGTCCGGAAAAACTCCGGCGCAGCCTCCCGACGGTTTCAGGCGGGCGGCTATTGTGATATAATTCGCTTTACCGGGAATATTATGAAGATTATCACCAAAGAGCTTACGCTTGAGACCTCCGGGGCCGGCGACCTGCTGAACATCACCGACGACCTGCGCATCCTGCTCAGCGGGTCCAGGCTCAAAGAGGGGGCCATTACCGTCTTCGCCGTGGGGTCCACCTTCGGCATCACCTGTTTTGAATACGAGCCCGGGCTTATCAAGGATATGAAGGACCTTTACGAAAAGCTGGTGCCCTCGGACCGCCCTTACTCGCACGACGATACCTCTGGGGCGACGCCAACGGCTTCAGCCACCTGCGCGCGGCGCTGCAGGGGCCCTCGCTCACCCTGCCGTTTAAAGGCGGCAAACTGCTGACCGGCACCTGGCAGCAGGTGATAGTAGCGGAATTCGACAACCGCCCCCGCACGCGGAAGGTTGTCGTACAGTTAATGGGGGAATAATGGACGATATAGAAAAGGTTGTGCATTGGCTGGGGCACTCCTCTTTCAGGCTTGAAAACGCGGCCGGCAAAGTGGTTTACATCGACCCGTACAAGGTTGCCGCACCGGAGAAAAAAGCGGACCTGGTGCTTATTACCCACGCGCACGCGGACCACTTCTCGCCCGCGGATATAGACAAGGTGGCTTCCGGGACTACGCTGATCCTCGGCCCGGCAAGTCTTTCCGGCAAGGTAAAAGGGAACTTCACCGCCCTGAAACCCGGAGACACGACCGCTGCCGCCGGGATCCCGGTAGAGGCCGTAAGCGCCTATAACACGGACAAAAGTTTTCATCCCCGGGAGGCCGGCAATTTAGGCTTTATAGTCACCATAGGCGACCTGCGCGTCTACCATGCCGGGGATACCGATGTTATAGAGGAAATGAAAGAGATAAAGGCGGACGTAGCGCTGCTGCCCGTGGGCGGCAATTATACCATGGACGCCGGCGACGCCTGCCAGGCCGCCAGGATCATTAAGCCCCGGGCCGCGGTGCCCATGCATTACGGCTCCGTGGTGGGCTCCGACGAGGACGCCATGCGCTTTAAGAACCTCTGCATCTGCGACGTGCGCGTGCTGAAGAAAGAAAGCTGAGCCTGTTTCGGGCAAAGCTGCCCTGCGTGCCGCGCCCGCGGCCGCCATATTCCCAAAGACCATCAGGCCGGGTAAGGGCCTGGGCCCTCCGGCCCTTGCGGGGGCGGGTTCCGCATGATACAATGTAGTACACGGTTTTAACAGTGTGTTGCAAAATCAAGCGGTTAGAGGAGGAAGGAATGGGAGTTTTTTTAAGGGTTCTGTCGGTGGTTCTGGCGGGTGTGGTGTGTGCGGGCGCGCGGGGGGCGGTATCGGATTTCGA
>PEXO01000281.1 GCA_002779045.1 Elusimicrobia bacterium CG08_land_8_20_14_0_20_59_10
GATCTGCTCGAGTGCGACATCTCCTGCCAACAGACCATGAAAGCCGAAGACCCGGCCCGGTACCGCGAATTCGCAGCGGACATCGGCGGCTATATCCGGCAGCAGCACGAGAACAGCGAAGAGCTTATAAAAAAGAACTTCAAAGACCTTTTTGCGGACCTGGTCCTGAAAAAAGGCCTGCACAAGAGGACGGAGCTTTTATTCCTGCTTATCGGGGGCAGACCGAACGCGCTGGTGGAAGACACTTTAAACCGGAACAAAGTGCGCTATATCAGGCTGGACCAGGGCTTTTGCTTTAAAGAACCCGAAAAGTGCAAGGTCCCGCTGGACGGCCACCCCTCGGCTTTCTACAACTCACAGGCCGCCGCGCAGCTGGCTGCGGCCATCGCGGGCCTTAAGAGATGACAGCCCCCGCTGCCCGCTGAAAACCCCCCCGCAGATCCCGACAAGGCCGCAACCGAGGCAAGCGGCCCCGTAGTGTCTTTTCCTGACCGGCGCCGTGGAAAGGACTTCGCGGAAGCCGGCGGCGCCCAGAGGGCCGCCGCGCTCCACCGTTATCCGCGGGCTCCAGTGCAGATCGTTGGAATGCCCCGCGAAGGGACCGAGCGCGCAGGCGGGCACGCCGAAGAACTTCAGGATCTTCTTGTGCCGGGCGGCCACCGCGACCAGCTTCGGCACCATTGCCGCGAATTCCCGGAGATCCACCGCCAGCCCGGCATAACCGGAGGCGGCCCGCCCCTCGGGCGCCGGGTAGGAGACCATCATTTGTTTTACCGCGCCCAGCCCCCCCAGCCAGTTCAGGATGCGCGGCAGTTCCCGGAAATTGTCCTTCACGGCCAGGGTATTGGTGATCAGGAAGAGCCGTTTTCCCGCCAGGGCGTTGATGTTCCTGAGCGCGGCAGCCGTCCGCAAAAAGCTCCCCGGGGTCCGCGTAAGGGAATCATGCGTAAGGCTGCCGGCCCCGTGCACGGACAAGATCACCTCGTCCAGCGCGGGCAGATTCTTCGCGGAGTAGCGCGGGTCGGCGAAAGCGCGGCCGTTGGTGGTGAGGGAGGTTTTATAACCGAGCGCCGAGGCCAGCCGCAGGATGACCGGCAGGTCCTTCAGGAGCGACGGCTCCCCGCCGGTAAAGGCGACATAATTAACCCCTTCCGCGCGCTTGTCCCGGAGTATCCCGGCTATTTCCCTCACCGAAGGGTTCTTGCCGCGGAACCTTTTAAGCCGGTTGGCCTCGCTGCAGAACACGCAGTTGTTCCCGCATTCGTAGGAAATATGGAATTCCAGGCGGTCGGCTTTAAGGCTCATTTTACGAACCTGAAGTACGCGTCCAGCTTGAGCTTGCCGCCGGAGGAAACGCCCGCCCCGCAGAGCGTCGGGAGCAGGCGCAGGCCGGCGCGCCGGGCCATCTTCAGGCAGAAGGAAACGAACCCGACCCCGCGGGGCATTCCCAGCTTCGCGTACAGCGCGCAGATCTCGGCGACGGCGCCGGACGGGCCGCAGGCGCAGCCGGGCTCGTACACCTTGTAGATCTTGGAACCGCCGGAGGAAAGCCGCCTCATTTCATAATAGAACCTGCGCGGTTCCCGGTCCAGACTGCGCATGGCCGCGCGCTGTTCCGGCGCCACCCCTGCCGCAGGCAGAGAGTCCCGCCTGAAGTACAGTTTAAGGTCGGTGGCGCCGCCGGGGAACAGGTCCATGGCGATGATCTCGGGCGCGGGAGCGGCTTTAACACCGCGGCCGCCGCCGGCCAGGGACCGTACCCTGCCGCGGAAGCTCCTGTCGGCGAAAGCGCTTTTGAACCCGGGAGCCTCCTCCAGGTAAAGCTTCAGAGCGGGGGCGCCGACGCCCGCAGGCCATTCCAGGGCGGCGGTGGTCTGGAACCCGCCCTTCAGGTCCTTTCCCAGCTTCAGGAATTCCGAAGCGGCCTTAAGGTCATACCCGGCGCCAAGCGACTTTTCCAGCCACGGCGCGAAAGACCCCAGCGCGCCGCGGCGCAACGAATCGTTAACGCTGAACCTCACGGCGTCGGGCCCGGCCGAAGAGAACGAGACGTCCGCGGTCTGCTTTCCCTCCCCGCAGCCGCAGGGAAGGCGCCGCATGATGGCGGGCAGGGCG
>PEXO01000022.1 GCA_002779045.1 Elusimicrobia bacterium CG08_land_8_20_14_0_20_59_10
GCCACTTCGGTGTAGCCCAAAATCGGCCAGCCAAATGCTTCAGTTATTTCGTTACGCTTCCTTAGCCGCGCGACCGAAAGATACGGCTACAAGCAGGAGGAAGTGACAGGCCGCCACTTCTCGGAATTCGTGCTGCCTGCCGACCGGCCGCGCGTGCTCAGGGATTTCCTCAAGGCCGCCAAAGACGGCAAGTCGCCGCCGGTGCTGTCCTACCGCCTGCGCAGAAAAGACGGCTCCTACTCGCTTATAGAACAAACCAGCACGATAGTGAACGACCCGGAAAGAGGGACCATATTGACGGGTTCCATGCGCGACCTGACCGAAGCCAGGCGGGTGGAGAACCTTATCAGTGAAACGGAAGAGAAATACAAGACCCTTTTCGACAATGCGAACTCGGCCATCTTCATAGCGGATACCGGGACGGGCCTCCTGACGGACGTCAACAAGAACGCGGAGAAACTTACCGGAAGAACACGCGAAGAACTAATAGGCATGCACCAGAGCAGGCTCCACCCGGCGGGGCTCAGGTCCCACTACAAGCAGGTGTTCCGCAGGCATTCCAAAAGCCCAGGGCCCCAGCTGGACACGGCGCAGGTACTGCGCAAGGACGGCTCGCTCGTGCCGGTCATTATCCGCGGCGCCACTATCCGCGTAGGTAACGTGACCTACCTGCAGGGTATATTTACCGGCATCTCCGCGCAGAAAAAGGCGGAAGCCAGACTGGAGGAGGCCCTCAGCCTGAACCGCCAGATAATTGCTAACGCCAAGGACGGGGTGATAGTATACGACAGGGATATGCGGACAAACGCGGGCACATCACTCCCATAGAGATCAACGCGACCGTAGTCAGGACTGCGGGCTCTCTCCAGCTAATTTTTCTCTGCCGCGACATCACCGGACGCAGGCGGGCGGAAACCCTGCTCGAGGCGAGCGAAAAAAGATACCGGATGCTGTTCGACAGCGTCGCGGACCCGGTCTTCGTTCACGACCCCAAAGGGAAAATACTCGCCTTTAACACGGCCGTCTGCAAAAAGTACGGCTATACCCCTTCCCGGCTGAAAGACATGACCGTCGCCGGCATAGACACGCCGGAAGACGCGGCCGGCATCCCCGGTCGGATATCACGGCTGCTGAAAACCGGTCATGTGCGGTTCGAGACGCATCACCGGCACAAAAACGGCGCCATCATCGGGGTCGACGTGAACGCCGTTCGCATAACCTGGAACGGCGGGCCGGCAGTAATGAGCATCTGCCGCGATATCACCGAACGCCGGCGCCTTGAGAACATAGTCAAGGAGAACGAAAAAACGCTGCAGACCATCTTTGAAACCGCAAAAGACGCCATTTTCATAAAAGACCGGGAGGGCCGCTACCTGAAGCTCAACAAGGCCTGCGCCGACGTATTCCTTATAAAACCGGAGGAGGCGCCGGGCAAGACCGACTTTGAAGTCCTGCCGCGCGAAATGGCGCAACTTGTTACAAAGATAGACAAGGAAGTGGTCCGGACCGGCAGGTCCATTTCGCGGACTTACGAGCAGGTTCTTCCCTCGGGCAGGTATTACTTCAACACGGTAAAAACCCCGCTGCGCGACGCCGCGGGCAGGATAATCGGCGTGCTGGGCATAGCGCGCGACATTACAGGAGTAAAGAAGCTGGAAGCGAAGCTAGCCCTGGCGAAAGTTCTGGAAGCCGTCCGCGACGAAACCAGGCCTATAGCACACGATTTCAACAATGTCCTGGCTGCCATCAACGGCTATGCCACGATGATGGAAGAAGAACTCCCGGACTCCAACCCGATGAAGCAGGAGATAGGCCAGATCATCGGGGCCGTAAAGCGCGCCACCGAACTCACCACGAAGTTCCAGGCCCTCGCGCGCAACCCGCGCCTTGCCGGACAGACCACTAAAAAAAACGTAGAGCCGCCGGCCCGTACCCGGGCAAAGCCGCATTATACGCGCATTTTTGTATAATAATCCCGGGAATAGTTGCCAGGGGGGCCGCAATGAAAAAGGCGCTGACCGAATTGCTGCGTACGGCTTGTTCGCCGGATAATA
>PEXO01000195.1 GCA_002779045.1 Elusimicrobia bacterium CG08_land_8_20_14_0_20_59_10
GGATACCCCGCAAAGCGCGGAACCATGGCATAAAAAAACCGGCCCCGTTTCAGGCGGGGCCGGCGGCTAAAGTAAAGAGATGGTCTTTATTTAGCGTCCTGGATTTTCCTTACGTTCACGGCTTTCGGGCCTTTGTCGGAATCTTCGGTGTCGAACTCGACTTCCTGGTTCTCGGCCAGGGTCTTGAACCCTTCGCCCGTTATGGAAGAGTGATGCACGAAGAGGTCTTTTGAACCGTCCGCCGGGATGATAAAGCCGAACCCCTTCTTGTCGTTAAACCACTTTACTTTGCCTTTTGCCATTTCCTGATTACCTCTCTTTAATTGCCACGCTTCGTTGAAGCCGCCGCCGGCTTACGAAATAATTATATATTATTTTGCGGACCCGGGAGCCCGTTTTTCTATTCCTCGTTCCACTTGATAAACATCGGCATGAACGGGTTTACCACGTCCGGGTGCCTGCCTATGACCCGCACGGCGAAATCATGCCGGCCGCTCTTGTAGCAGGGCAGATCCCCCTTGTAAAGATACGCGTCCCCCATGCGGGCGTCGAAGGTCATGGAAATGGAACGCCCCTCTTTGAACAAGGTCTCTTCGTCCGCTATCCCGACATACAGCTGCACGTCCACGTCCTCGGGGTTGAGGTCGCCCAGCCACACCACGGCGCTTAGCGGCAGCTTCGCGCCGGAATGCACTTCCATCTCCGGCTTGAACTGGTCCGGAACCACTTTTACACGCGGCCAGTTCTCCTTCAGCTTCTTGCGCCAGCGCGCCAGTTCCGCCACGCGGGAATTCTCCGAGAACCTGACGGAGGCGCGGTGGGCGGTCGTATAGAACTTCTCATAGTACTCACGCAGCATGCGGTTGGTGTTGAAGTGGGGCGCGAGCTTGCGCACGCAGGTCTTCATCATTTTCAGCCAGCCGCGGGGCAGGCCGTCGGAGTCGAGCTTATAATAGAGCGGGGCCACCACCTTTTTGATAAGGTTGTAGATGGACTCCGCCTCCACATAGTCGCGCTCCTCGTCGGTATTGTAGGAATCCGAACCGCCTATGGCCCAGCCGACGTCGGGCGAATAACCCTCCACCCACCAGCCGTCCAGAACGGAAAGGTTCATAACGCCGTTTATCACTGCCTTCATGCCGCTGGTGCCGGAGGCCTCCATGGGGCGTATCGGGTTGTTCATCCAGACGTCCACCCCCTGCACCATATAGCGGGCCACGTTCATATTATAATCTTCCACGAAGATTATGCGGCTCTTGAAACGCTTGTCCATGGACAGCTTGGCTACCGCCCTGATGAATTCCTTCCCGTGGGTGTCGGCGGGATGCGCCTTGCCGGCGAACACGAACTGCACCGGGAGCTTTTCATCGTTCACCAGCTCCAGCAGCCGCGTCATGTCGCGCATGAAAAGCGTAGCGCGCTTATAGGTGGCGAAACGCCGCGCGAAGCCTATCGTGAGGTATTCCGGGTTCAGCACCTTCTCCGCTTCGGCCAGCACCGTAGGGTCGGCGCCCTGGCGCTGGTACTGGCGCTTGAGACGTTCGCGCACCAGCTTCACCAGTTTCTGTTTGCGCACCATGTGGGTGTCCCAGAGTTCCCTGTCGTCTATTTCGTCTGTCTTTGCCCAGTCGCAGGAATCCGGCACGCCGTTGGCGCCCCCGGCCAGGTAACGGCTGTAAAGCTTGTGGTGCTCGTGGCTTATCCAGGAGCAGGTATGCACGCCGTTGGTTATGCCCTCTATCGGCACCTCGTAGCGCGGCAGCTGCGGCCAGAGCTTATGCCACATGTCGCGCGAAGTGTCGCGGTGCAGCAGGCTGACGGCGTTAAGGGACGCGCAGAGGCGCATGGCCACCACCGTCATGCAAAACCCCATGGACGCAGCATCCTCTTTGCCTATCTCCAGGAAGTCCGGGAATGTCAGCCCCAGTTCCCCGCAATAGGCCTCGAGGTGCTTGCGCACCAGCTCAAAATCGAAATACTCGTTGCCGGCCATGACCGGCGTGTGCGTGGTAAACACCGAGGAGGACCAGACCACCTCCCGCGCCTCGCCGTAGGACAGCCCGCGCGACCGCATAAGCTGGCGCATCCGCTCGAAGAGCAGGAAAG
>PEXO01000210.1:0-24367 GCA_002779045.1 Elusimicrobia bacterium CG08_land_8_20_14_0_20_59_10
ACAGACCACCGGTATGCTCGTTCGTCGCGCCTCGCATCCGCCTCAAATCTGAGCCT
Source organism: Elusimicrobia bacterium CG08_land_8_20_14_0_20_59_10 (assembly GCA_002779045.1). Taxonomy (GTDB): domain Bacteria; phylum Elusimicrobiota; class Elusimicrobia; order Elusimicrobiales; family UBA9959; genus UBA9959. The sequence goes on from PEXO01000210.1 coordinate 57, forward strand.
CCAAATGCTTCAGTTATTTCGTTACGCTTCCTAACATAGAGTATCCTGCCGTCCGGCCCCAGGTTGCAGACCAGGTCGTTGAGCGTATCCAGCAGGGACCGGTATTTCTGTTCCTCCGCCGCCTTCCGGCTTTCGGCCAGCTTGTTCTTGAGGATGAGCGAATATACGCGCGCCAACTTTCTTGCGGTTTCCAGGTCCGCTTTGTTGTAGCCGGCCGGCGAGTTGGCCAGGGCCAGTATCCCCAGCACGTTCTCCCCGGCCAGGGCCGGTACGGCCAGGAAAGAGCTTATTTTTATGTGACCCGCGGGAACCCCGCCGGAGCGCGGATCGGCGGCCGCGGTATTGGTCAGCAGCGGCTTTTTGTTCTTCAGTACCCAGCCCCACAGGCCGTTGAACTCTTTGAAGATGAAATTCTTCTTTTTTACACGGCAGTCCTTCCAGACGTTATCGGTCAGGGTGGGTATATGCAGGTGGCCGGTGGCGGGCTCTATATGGCCGGCGAAACCGAAGGGGCTGTTGGTAAGGCGGCGCGCTTCGTCGAGGACGGTGCGGGAAGCCTCCTCCATGGTAATTTCGGGCAGGGAGAGGAAAACCTCTTCCAGGTGCGTGGTGGCGTCAGCTGTGTCGCGTTCGCGCGTGAGCAGCCTTTCCCTGTCTTCGTACGACAGCCTTCCGCTTATGGCCTTCGCCGCCGCCGTCAGCAAGCGCTTGACGGCGGCCCGTTCTCTGCCGGCGCCGGGTCTCGCCAGCAGGCAGCCGCCCGTTCCCGCGCCGTCTATCCCCGCCGAAATCAACTCTTCCGGTAACTTTCGCTTTCCCCGGCTGATTTCCAGCAGCCTGGCGTGTTCTTCTAGCGTGAAATTTTCCGCGAGGTCGAAGCCCGGGGTGTTCTCCCCGGGCGCGATTATCAGCGCCAGGGCGGCATCCGGGCCGGACGCGTCCGACCCGCGCAGCGTCTTCATCACGCGGCGCAGGAAAGCGTCGAAGTTGTCAGGAAGGCCTGCCGCCTCCAGCAGTTTCTCTATCGAAGTATTCATCGTTCCCGACCGGGCGGCAGACTAGTTCACGGGCTTTTACTCGAACTTGTAACCGTGGCCCGCCACGGCTATTATGCGTTTGGCGAAACTACCCGTTTTTTTCCTGAGATTGGATATGTGCACTTCCACGGTGTGCGGGTTATTGTAATCCGCCGTGTTGTAGCCCCAGACCGTCTCCAGCAGGCCGGTAAGGCTCAGCAGCCGCCCGGGGTTGGAAACCAGAGCCGTCAGCAGGTCGAATTCCTTGGAGGTGAGTTTTACCGGCTTTCCTTTTATCTTTACGGCCCGGCCTTCCAGGTCCATTTCCAGGTCGCCTTTTTTCAGGCGGGCTTCCTTCTTTGAGCCGCGCGCGGACCTGCGGATCACCGCTTTTACCTTGGCCAGCAGCAGGGGGTAGGAGAAGGGTTTTGTTACATAGTCGTCGGCGCCGAAGGTATAGCCTGAGACCATATCAGCTTCCGAGATCTTCTTGCCGGACATTATGATCAGAGGAATGCCCGCCGTTGCGCGGCCTTCTTTTATCCTGCGGCAGAGGGTAAAGCCGTCCATGCGCGGCATATCCACGTCCGTTATTATCACATCGGGTTTTCCGGCGGGGACCGCGGCCAGCGCCTGTACGCCGTCGGCGGCCGTCAGGGCCTCGAAACCGTGGTTTTCCAGGTATTTTTTCAGGATGGACAGCAGTTCGTCGTCGTCGTCGACAATAAGCGCGCGTTCTTTCATTTCTTAACCCCTTTTACGGCGTTTAGAAAATTATATACAAAAAAGCGCCCCGCCGGAATGATCATGATGTTCTGACAGTATGCCTTACTGGGATGCGTCATTTGTTGTGCCCGGCGGGGCTTAAATTTAGCCAGCGCTGCAGGATGCTAGAGCAAGGGGCCCGAAGGCCCCGAGTCTTGGGGGTTGGGTTAGGGGGGCGCACCTCACAGCGCTGGGGATTCGTTGAATTTGTAAAAGAACAGTACGACTTGCGACACTTAAAGTATAGTAAAGAGCGTTCAAGAAACGTTCAAATGCAGCTCAAAAGACGCTCAATATCAGCCTGGTCTTTAGACCGCAAAGTTTCATCTATAAATCAGCCAGCGCCGCACGGTGCTAGAGCAAGGGGCCCGAAGGCCCCGAGTCTTGGGGGGTTTGGGTTAGGGGGCGCACCGCACAGCGCTGGGGATCTTGTGCCGTACCTGGACCAGGTCCATCGGACGGCTGTTTTTTAGAGAGCTTCCTGCTGCCTTTATAGTATAACAAGGCGGGTTCAGGAATCGTTCAATTGCGGCTCAAAAGATGTTCAATAATCCCCGGCGGAACTTTTACTGCGGGAAAGCCGCCGCGCGCGGCCTGTAATTTTCTAAAATATACATAATGCGCGGCAGGGTGTAGCGGCTCCGCTGGTAATACGCCGCCTGCGGCAGGGGCCCGGCCCCGCGGTATTCCCGGCGATAGAAAAATATGGCCTCCATACAGTTCTTAAAAGGCATAGGTCCCAAAAAGGCGGAGCTCTTCGCGCGCCTCGGCCTGGAAACGCTCGACGACCTGCTTTTTAATTTCCCGCGTAAATGGGAGGACCGCCGCCTGCCCGGAAAAAAAGAACCTCTCCCTTTCGTGGAAGACGCCCCGGTCCTGAAAGGAAAGATAAAGACCGTCCGCGACCTCTACACCTCCGGCCGGCTGCGTATTTTTAAGCTTACCCTGGAGACCCGCTACGGCGAGGCCGAGGCCAGCTTCTTCAAGCGGCACAGCCCGCGCTTCGACGTCTTTGCCGGGCTGCGCAAGGACCTGCGGGAAGGCCGCACCGTCTGGATAACCGGTACGCCCGAAGACCCGCTCTTCATGAGCCGCGTGCGCGCCGACGAGTATTACCTTGACGATGACGTCCGCGCCCTGAAGATGCATGTGGGCCGGCTGGTGCCCGTCTACCCGCTGACCGAGGGCCTTACCGCCAGGATGATGCGCGAAGCTGTTTATACCGCGGCAGCCTCCCTGGCCGAAACCGTAGGCGAATTCCTGCCGCCGGACCTGGCCGCCCGGCGCGGTCTGGCCGCGCGGGACCTGGCCGCCCGCGCCATACATTTCCCGGAGAATAATTTCGAGCTGGTGCAGGCCCGCCGCCGCTTCATCTACGAAGAGCTGCTGCTGCTGGCGCTGGCCTGGGCCATAAAACGGCGCCAGACCCGCAGCGTGGAAAAAAACTTCACCTACGAGATAAAGAAAACCCTCCTCACCCCTTTCCGGCAAAACCTCGGCTTCAGCCTTACCGCCGCGCAGGCGCATGCCATAAACGAGATCTTCGCCGACATGCAGGCCCCCGTGCCCATGGCGCGCCTGCTGGAAGGCGACGTAGGCTCGGGCAAGACGGTGGTGGCACTTTCGGCCATGCTGCTGGCGGCCGAGAACGGCGGACAGAGCGTGTTCGCCGCCCCTACGGAAATACTGGCCGAGCAACACCACTTTACTTTCGAGAAATTCCTGAAAGGCCTGGGATTGCGCTTCGCGCTGCTGACAGGCCGTATGAAGGGCGCCGTCAGGAAAAAGCTGCTGGAAGAGCTGGCGGAGGGAAAAATAGACATCCTGATAGGCACGCATGCCGTTATAGGTGCAGGCGTGAAGTTTAAGAACCTGCGGCTGGTGGTGGTGGACGAACAGCACCGTTTCGGCGTGCGGCAGCGCGCGGCGCTCCGGGCCAAGGGCGACCGGGTCGACATGCTTATTATGACCGCCACGCCCATACCGCGCACGCTCTTCCTGGCGCTGTACGGCGACCTGGACCTGTCGGTCATAAAGGAAATGCCGCCGGGGCGCAAGCCGGTGAAGACCACCGAGGCCGGGGAGGAAATAGCCTTCCGCGCCGCAGCCGACGAGGCCGCCAAAGGCCGGCAGGTATATATCGTCTACCCCGTAATAGAGGAGACGCAGGACGCGGACATGAAGTCCGTCAAGGCGGAGTTCGCGCGGCTGCAGGCCCTGTTCAAGGGGCGGAAGGTGGATATGCTGCACGGCCGCCTGCCCTCCGAGCTGAAGAAGCAGGTGATGGAGGATTTCGCGGCCGGCCGCACGGATATTCTGGTGGCTACGCAGGTGATAGAGGTGGGGATCGATGTTCCCAATGCCACGCTGATGGTGATAAACAATGCCGAGCGCTTTGGCCTGGCGAGCCTGCACCAGCTGCGCGGCCGGGTGGGGCGCGGGCGCTGGGATTCGCGCTGCCTGCTGGTGCCGTATGCGCGCACGGGGGATTCGGCCGAGCGCCTGCGGGCCATGGTGCAGACTTCCAACGGCTTCGAGCTGAGTGAAAGGGATATATATATAAGGGGCGCGGGCGAGATCCTGGGGCTGCGCCAGCATGGCGACATGGACCTGAAGCTGGCGGATATGTCGCGCGATAAGGAGATACTTGAACAGGCCATAGAGGACCGCGAGGCCATCCTGGCCGCCGACCCCGACCTGCAAACCCGCCCCAATGCCGGCCTCCGCCGTAAACTGCACGATCTCTACGCCGAGCGCTGGAACCTGATAGATCTTTCCTGAAAGGCGCGGCTCCGGCGCCCCTTTGGGCAACCGTCACAAACTTGAAACATAAATTCTTAGCGCTGATTCTGCACGCGATTTAACGCTGACATATAATTCGTATTTAATGTCAACAGGTATTTTCATAGGGGAGCACTTTACATGTTTTTTACTTTAGTGTAAAATAATCACGCTACTACTAATAGTGGTGGGGTCAGTCTGAAACACAACGTATAGTAGTTCGGCCGGCTGCCGGGGATAGTATAGTAAAGGCGCCGTCTCGGGGGCCTTTCGGCCGGAAGTTAAGGGAAAACAGCGATGAAATGTCCTTTTTGCGGCGCGGAAGAGACCAAAGTCACGGACAGCCGCGACTCGTCCGAGGCCTTTGAAATAAGGCGGCGGCGCGAATGTGAGAAGTGCCAGAAACGGTTCACGACTTACGAGCGCATAGAGTCCCACCCGCTGGTAGTGATAAAAAAGGACGGCCGGCGCGAGGGCTTTTCCGTGGAAAAGCTGATGAGCGGCATCGTGAAATCCTGCCAGAAGCGGGAAGTTAGCGTGGAAAAAATGGAGGAGGCGGGGCGGGAGATCGAGAGTTCACTGAGGAACGAGGACAAAAGCGAGATCCCCAGCGGCGTTATAGGGGAGCTGGTGGCCAAAAAACTCAAGAGACTCGACAAGGTCGCGTACATACGGTTCGCATCCATCTATAAGGATTTCGAGGATGTCACCGATTTCGAAAGAGAGATCAAATTAATAAAGAGATAGGGGATATAAAGAAATGAATGAATTTTTTCCTAAAGTGATAAAGAAACGTGACGGCAAAGTGGCGCAGTTCGACCTGGAGCGGACAAAAGCGGCCATCTTCAAGGCGGCCTATACGCTGGGCGGCCGCGACGAGGAGAAGGCCGTAGAGGTGGCCAACGAAGTGGCCCGCCGCCTCAACAACGAATTTACGCTCCGCAACCGCATCCCCAACGTGGACGACAGCAATACCATGTGCGTTACCGTCCTGCGCGAACGCGGCTTCGACCGCACCGCCGACAAGTTTGAATCCTACTCGCTGGACCGCAGCCGCGTGCGCCGCAGCGGCCTTACCGTCAAGAAGAAAAAGGGCAAAACCGACATCACAGACCAGATGCTGCTGGTGCAGTCCGTCACCAACGAGACCATAGAGCCGTTCGACCGGGCCAAGCTGGCCCAGGCCCTTGAGAGGGAGTACCAGCTTGCTCATGACCTGGCCGCCATGATAGCCAAGGAGACCGAGAACAACGCTTATGAGCTTTCCGAGAAGTACGGCACCAAGAGCTTCGACACGCAGTTCCTGCGCCGCATAGCCGAATCCCACCTGTCCATGATGGGCATCCCGCTCAAGAACTCGGCCCTGGTCATGCCCATCTCCACCGTGGAGTCCCTGGTGATAGGCAACAGCAAGGAAAATTCCAACATCACCTCCAATAACCCCGAGGCGGTGAACCTCGGCATAGCCGAATACGTGCTGAAACAATACAACCTGCGCAAGGTGTTCTCGGACGATGTTTCCGAGGCGCATAATAACGGCACCGTGCATATACATGACCTGGGCTACCCCCAGCGCGTGTACTGCTCCAGCCATTCGGTGGAATACATAAAGAAGTACGGCCTGGACAAGATCGTTTCCAACCTGCAGAACAAGAGCCGTCCGGCCAAGTCCGCCATGGTCCTGAACGGCCACATCCAGACCTTCCTGGCGTCCATGCAGTCGCGCTACGCCGGCGCGCTCGGCTTCGGCTTCCTTAATATACTCTACGCGCCTATGCTTAACTGCCCCGAAGTGATGATAGAGGGCGAGCTGGAAGGCAAGCCCGTGCGCCTGAAAAGCGATACGCTGGAAGCCATGCTGGAGGCCGGAACCGTCAGCTGCGCCGACGGCACACCCGTGCCGTACTTCCGCAAGACCGGGGAAGTGCGTGTGCTCAGCAGGCTCCCCCGCGCCGTGGTGCGCCAGATAGCGCAGAATCTCATCTTTTCGGCCAGCCAGAACGCCTTCAGCCGCGGCGGCCAGACGCTCTTCATAGACTTCAATATCCACACCGGCGTGCCGCAGTATATGCACAATGTGCCGGCCATGGGGCCCGGCGGCAAGTATATGCTGGAGGATGCCGGCGGCAATATCGAGCTGGTGGACGAGGCGCCGCGCTTCAAGGGCGTGGAAGGCGACTCCCGCAACGGCGACGTGGTCCATCCCGCCGACGGGCGCAAGTTCATAACCTACGGCGACCCGCGGATGGTTAAAACTACTCAGGAATTCGCCATAGAGCTGATGAAGGTGTGGGAGGACGGCGACAAGTACGGAGTACAGTTTGCTTTCCCCAAGTGCGACCTGCATGTAAGCCGCGAAGCGCTGGAGAATCCCGGCGAGCGCGAGGTCTACAATTACGGCTGCCGGCTGGCCGCCAAGAACGGCTCCACCTACTTCATGTTCGACCGCGACGGTGCCGGGGCGACCCTGGCGCAGTGCTGCCGCCTCAAGGAGAAGGTTACCGACCCGTTCCTGCTCAAGCACCCCGAGCGCATCCGCTTCACCGGCTTTCAGAACGTCACCATAAACCTGCCGCAGGCCGCCTTCAAGGGCAAGACGCTCCAGGGTACGCTCAAACAGATAAGCCGCGCCATGGACGTGGCTATGAAGGCCCACCTGCAGAAGAAGGACTATATCCGGATGCTGCTCGATACCGACGGCAGCCCGCTGCGTTCGCTGGGTATCCCGTCCGACGACGGTACCCCGTACGTGGACCTGGATAAGGCCACCTATATAATAGGCTTGATCGGCCTCAACGAGGTGGTGCAGTATCTTACAGGCAAGGAGTTGCATGACGGCAAGGACGCCTACGAGACCGGCATACAGATAATAGACCACATGTACCAGAAGGTCGCCAGTCTGAAGGCGCAGCACGGGCTAAAGATCACGCTGGAGGAGAGCCCCGCGGAATCGGCTACCCAGAAGCTGGCCAAGGGCGATATGTTCCGCTATCCCGAAGCTAAAAAGGTGATCAAAGGCGACCTGAACAAGGCCCCTTACTACACCAATTCCGTGCATCTCAACCCCGGCGCGGATGTTTCCATACTGGACCGTATAGAGCTGCAGTCCAGGTTCCACGAGATGATAGAGTCGGGTGCTATCATACATGTGTACTGCGGCGAGTCCCAGATCCCTCCGGAGTCCATAGCCGCGCTGGTGGAGAAGACTTATCTCAATACCCGCACCGCGCAGTTGACCGTCTCACCGGAGTTCACGCACTGCAATAACTGCCATTCCAACTACTTCGGTTTCAAGAAGATCTGCGGCAAATGCGGCAGCGGGGATGTGACTCTGCGCACGAAGATAGTGGGTTATTTCTCCAACTTGAGCGGCTGGAACGACTCCCAGCTGGAGATCAGCCGCGCCCGCGAGGCCTCGGCCCGGAACTATGCCAACTTCACTCCCGGAGTCAACTGGCTGCATGAGCCCGACCCTTCCAAGAAGGTGCTGGTGTTCGGCAAGCCCGGTTGTGGTATGTGTGAAGAGGCAAAGCTCAGCCTTACCAAGGCCCTTAAAGAAAAAGGCATAGAGATCCCGGTGGAGTTCCACGATCTCGGCACTCCGGAAGGGCGCCTGGAAGCCGCCCGCTGGAACGTGCCGCTGGACCCGATACCCACCGTGCTGGTGAAGAACAACGGCGGGGCCGTCCGCTACGAGCTGGAATTCAAGCGCGGCAAGCCGGTGCACCGCAAGGAAGTGGAGTATTTCAAGATGGTGGAGGGCGCCTACGCGGTGAAGTAGGGGTTCGGCGGGCGACGCGGGGATCGGGTTACCAAAACGCGCTCGGCCACACCGTGGCCTCGCGCTGCCTCACTCCCCGGCGCTACGCAAGCCTCGTCCTTCGGAAGGTTTTGTTAACCCGATCCCCGCGTAGTCCGCCTCCGTGGGTGGGCAATAAAGAAATAATGGAGGGGGCGGCCCGGCCCCGACTGAGCATCTCACACTTTAGAAATATAATGAAAATAAGCGCGGCACTCGGATTTAATTTAATTGATTATCCCGGCAAGATAGCGGCCGTGGCTTTTACTCCCGGCTGCAATTACCGCTGCCCGCATTGCCACGCCGCGCCGCTGCTGGGTGAAACAAAGGACCTGGGCGACCAGGGGTTCCTTGATTATCTCGATACCGTAAAAGACTGGGTGAACGGCGTTGCAATCTGCGGAGGCGAGCCCACCCTCCAGCCCGGCCTGGTCACGTTCATAGAAAAGCTGCGCGAACGCGGCCTGACCGTGAAACTGGATACCAATGGCAGCAATCCGGGGGTGCTTTCGCGCCTGCTTGACGCCGGGCTGGTTGATTATGTGGCCATGGACGTAAAAGGGCCGCGTTTCCTGTGGCATACCACCGCCGGCGTGGAAGGCTATGCGGACCTGATGGCCGAAAGCATGCGGCTTGTCGCCCGTTTCCCGCAATACGAGTTCCGCACCACCATCGCCCCGGTAGTGCGCGGTGACGGTGATATCACCTTCTTTACCGTACAGGAAATGGCCGCCGCGGCCCGCCTGATAACCCAGACCACCGGCGGCGACACCCATAAATACTATGTACAGAAATTTGTTCCGCGCAAGGACGGCCTGCTGGATAAGCGCCTTGAGGCTTTTCCCGAAACCCCGGTGCAGCTTTTGCAGGACATACATAAGGAAGTAATGAAATATCTGCCTAATACACAGTTAAGAGGATAAAAAATGAACAAGCTCGAGATCACCGTGCATAAATTGCAGCCCGACGTGAAGACACCCGCCTATGCGCATGAAGGCGATGCCGGGGTGGACCTTTATTCCGCCATTGACCATACGCTTGCGCCCGGCGAGCGCGTGCTGGTGCCCACCGGCCTGAAGCTGGCCATCCCGCACGGCTATGAAGGCCAGGTGCGCCCCAAGTCCGGCCTGGCGCTGAAGCACGGCATCACCGTCCTTAACACCCCGGGTACCGTGGACGCTCCCTACCGCGGCGAAGTCGGCGTGATACTCATTAACCTGGACACCAGCACTCCCTACGAAATAAAGAAGGGGGAAAAAGTGGCGCAGATGGTCTTCAATAAAGTGGAATACGCCGCCTTCACCGACGCCCCTGAACTTGCCGCTACCACCCGCGGCGCCGGTGGTTTCGGCAGCACCGGCAAGCATTGAGGAATACCGTTCCCTCGGGAAAACCCGGCCTCCGCGCCGGGTTTTCTCATTACCCGAGAGGTCATTCCCGTCGCTGCGGTTGTGCCGTATCCCCCGCATTGCATAAAATATCTATGCGCCCTGGCCGGGCGCGTTTTTTGGAGTATTAAATGAAAAAACTTTTTTCTCTGCCGCTATTGATATTCTTTTTCACCGGGCTTCAGGCCGCGGCGACAACCATAGTCGTTTACCACACCTCCGATATCCACGGCTGGTACTCCGCGCGCCCGGCCCTCTGGGATAACCGGCACCCCGACCGCCTCATGGGCGGTTTTGCGGCGCTCTCCGCCCTGCTCAGAAAAGAGACCACGCCCTACCTGCTGCTGGATTCCGGCGACATGTTCCAGGGGACGCCCGAAGGCATCCTCACCAAAGGCCTGGCCAGCATAGCCCTGATGAACCAGCTCGGGTATTCCGCCGCGGTGCCGGGCAACCATGACTACGACTACGGCGAACCCAATCTAAAAGTGCTCATTTCCAGCGCCGCCTTTCCTTTTCTCGGCGCTAATGTCTACTACAAAGCCGGAGGCGCGCACGCGGATTACCTTAAACCGTACGTCATAGTGGAAAAAGCCGGCAAGCGTATCGCCCTGCTGGGCCTGGCCGGCAGGCATACCGCCACTTCCACCCTGCCCATTAACGTGAACCACCTGGACTTCCGCGACGAAGCCGCCGAGGCGGCCCGGTGGACGGCCGGGATAAAAAAGCGGGCCCCCGACGCTATTATCGCGCTGGCCCATCTTGGTCTCAGCGAAGATCTCAGCCTTAAATACGTTGACATCTCCACCTGGACCTTCGAGCCGGCGCCTCCCGGCACCCTGCGGCTGGCCCGTGCTGCGAAGGACATTGACCTTGTGCTGGGCGGCCATCAGCACTTCGGCCTTACCAGGGGCTACCATGACCCCGTTTCCGGGACCTGGCTGGGAGAAAGCTATTACGGGCTCTCCTATGTTACCCGCGCCGAGCTTAACTTTGACGATGGCACAGGGGCGCTTTCCGGTATAAATGTTTCGCTTGTCCCTCTGTGGCCTGATGAAACCGGCCTGGACCTGCTGGTCCAAAGGACCATCTCCGGCTTCAGCGCTGCCGTGGAGCGTGAAATGGGAACGCTGGCGGGCAGCGCCGCCGAGGACCTGCTCTTCAGCCGTGAAGGGCTGGACTCCGCCATAGGCAATTGGCTGGCCGACGCGGTCCGTAAAGCCGCCGGCACGGACGTGGCTTTTCAGAATACCGCCGGCATAAGGGCCGGGTTGCGCAAAGGCGAAATACGGCTGCGCGACGTTTACCAGGCAATGCCGTTCGAGAATACCATAGTGACCATGCGCCTTAACGGCGCCCGGCTTAAACAGCTTATGGCCGGCAATATCCGCGGCGGAGAAACAGCCATGCAGATATCCGGCCTGGAAGTGGAGTTCAGGCCGGTCGCCGGCGCGGCTCCGGCCGAAATATGCCTGAAGCGCGGCGGCCGGGAAATAAAGGCGGAGGACGAATTTACCGTGGCCACCAATAATTACCTGGCCTTCGGCGGCGATGGCGGCGCTGTCTTCTCCGGCGGCAAGGATATAAAAGACACCATGGTCTCGCTGCGCGACGTTATGCTTAAGTGCCTGGCCGCCGGGCCCGTAAAAAACCCGGGAACGGGAAGGATAAAACTCCTGAAGTGAACCACCGCTTTATGGTGAACGGGGTAAGTGTAGTGCACAGAACACAGGCCGTTAACGGACCCGGAAGCCTCCTGAAGCCCCTCAAAGAAAGCTTCTGGACCGGCATCACCGTTGTTTCCCTGACGGTTCTACCGTAACATTATGGATAAAAAAGCGGATTCGGCGCTCAATTCGTTCTATTACCTGTCGCCGCTCTGGTGCGTGCTGGAACTCTTTTTCTGGCCCGGCTTCAGGGCGGGGGTGGTAACCGGGTCCGGCGCGGCCGGAACCGCCGCTTTTTACGCCGTCGAGGCCGGACTAGGCGCGGCGCTGTGGTTCAGGCTGCCGTATGCCAATGCGGGGGCGTTGGTCGAAAATATAGTCTACCTGGTCTTCGTTCTGAAATTCCTCATGCTCACGCCGCTGGATATAGCTATTGGCCTGGGTGACGGGGCGCCCGGAGCCGAGGCCCTGGCCCGCAACTATTCCGCCGCCGTGCCGGGCATCATCTATTCTTCTTTTCACGTGGTCTACAGAATAAAGAAAGCCCTGCGCCGGGATTGACCGTGCGGCCCGGGCGTGTTATCGTGCCGAAAATATTTATTTTACAATCGCGCGATTAGTATAATATACACGACAGGCGGCGCCTTGGTTTCGGCGTAAATTTGCCACCCGGCGCTTATTGTCGCATAATATACCAGCAGACCAGCCGGCGGAGTTCTTTTAACGCTTTCGGGCTGATGAACAGGAGAGTATCATGAAAAAGACCGGAAAGATAATCGGGGCGGGTATCGGGCTGGCGGCGATGACCGCCGCGGGCGCCTATTTCCTCTACGGGGAAAAGAACGCCAGAAATCGCGACAGGGTTTTTAGCTGGGCGCTTAAGATGAAAGGCGATGTTCTGGAGAAGATGGAGTCTATGAAGACCATAGACAGGGATACCTACCTGAGAATGGTGGACAAGATAGCGGAGCGCTATTCCAAACAGGATACGATCGACGCTTCAGAACTGCGGCATTTGACGGTGGAGCTTAAGAACGCCTGGGCGCATATAGACAAGAAGCTGAAATAATCAGTGCGCGCAACTCCCGTAAAAGAGAACAGAGAGAAGGGGCTAAGTTTCAACCTTACCGATTACCAGGGGGCGGCGGCGGAGGGGGAGGGTTCATCTGGCCTTCCCCGGATTTTGTCATGTGTTTCCTGACTTCGGACATCAGCACGTCCGGGTCCGTGGGTTTTTTCAGCACGGACACATTGGTCATACCGGCGAGGTTGCCGATGGCCTCCGGCTTGCCGGTGGAAAATATCATCGGCACCATGTCCTGCCCGGCGCGCAAGGTCTCGTAAACGAAGATGCCGCCGCCCTCCGGGATGTTCAGGTCCTGCAGGATCAGGTCGGCCTTGAATTCCCGCTGGGCCGCTATCGCGGCGGTGGCGGTTTCGGCCGTCCTTACATCGAAGCCCGCATCCTCGAAGAATTCCCTGGAAAAATCCAGTATCGCGGGAATGTCGTCCACCACCAGTATTTTAGGCATAGCTTTCCCTCCGGATGCTTTGCGGCCGTAAAAACGCTGAACTCCCGACCTCGTTAAATATTACAAAACAAAAAGGCCTCAATAAAAACAAAGACGGCGCCCGCCTCAGGCGGACGCCGTCTTATCCGGTTCTGTGTCCCTTACGGTTTACACGAGGCCCTGGGCCATCATGGCGTCGGCCACTTTCTTGAAGCTGGCTATGTTGGCGCCGGCTACGTAGTTGCCGGGCATATCCGATTCGTTGGCGGCCGCCACGCAGGCATTATGGATGTTCACCATAATGCCGTGCAACTGCTTGTCCACTTCCTCGCGGCTCCAGCTCATGCGCATGCTGTTCTGGCTCATCTCCAGACCCGAGGTCGCCACGCCGCCGGCATTGGAGGCCTTGCCGGGTGAGAACAGGACCTTCGCTTCCTGGAACGCGGCAACGGCTTCGGGCGTGCAGGGCATGTTGGCGCCCTCGGTAACGCAGATAACGCCGTTGCCGATCAGGTTCTTCGCGTCGGTTTCATTAAGCTCGTTCTGGGTGGCGCAGGGCAGTGCCACGTCAACCTTCACTTCCCACGGCCGCTTGCCGGCGTGGAACGAGGCGCTCTTGAACTTTTCCGCGTACGGGGCCACGATATCCCGGCCGGAGGCGCGCAGGGAGAGCATATATTCCCATTTCCCGCCCGTTATGCCCTCGGGGTCATGAATGTAGCCGTCGGGTCCGGAGATGGTGACGACTTTGCCGCCCAGATCCCCCACCTTCTTCACCGCGCCCCAGGCCACGTTGCCGAAGCCGGAGACGGCCACGGTCTTTCCTTTGAAACTGGTGCCCTTGGTCTTAAGCTGCTCTTCGGAGAAATACACCACGCCGAAGCCGGTGGCTTCGGGGCGTACAAGCGAGCCGCCCCAGGTTATACCCTTGCCGGTCAGCACGCCCGTGAACTCGTTCTTAAGGCGCTTGTACTGGCCGAACAGGAAGCCTATCTCGCGGCCGCCCACGCCGATATCTCCCGCCGGCACGTCCGTGTCGGGACCGATATGGCGGAACAGTTCCGTCATGAAGCTCTGGCAGAAGCGCATCACTTCGGCGTCGCTCTTGCCCTTGGGGTCGAAGTCGGACCCGCCTTTGCCGCCGCCCATGGGCAGCGTGGTCAGGGCGTTCTTGAAGATCTGCTCGAAGCCGAGGAACTTCAGGATGCTCAGGTTCACCGAGGGGTGGAAGCGCAGGCCGCCTTTGTACGGGCCTATGGCGCTGTTGAACTCGATGCGGAAACCGCGGTTTATCTGCACCTCGCCTTTGTCGTCGGTCCACGGCACGCGGAAAGTTATCGCGCGCTCCGGCTCCACTATCCGGTCCAGTATCTTCGCCTTCACGTACTCGGGGTGTTTTTCCAGCACCGGGGTGAGGGTCTCCAGCACTTCTTTGACCGCCTGGTGGAATTCCTTCTCGCCGGGGTTCTTGGCGATAACGTTCGCCAGCACGCCGTTTACGTAGTCATGAACGGACTTTTTGCCTTTTTCCGCTACAGCTGTTTTAGACATAAGTTCCTTCCTTAGTGTTGTATTTTTCGGTTTAGCGTTCGGAACGCAGAACAAACTGAAAGCTATAAATTATATTACAAACCTACAATCCGCATTGTCAACATGCCCGAACCCACATGCCAAAACCCGCCGCTTCGGACAGTTGGTATGGTCGGTTGCGCCGCCGGATTTTAAGTATTATAATTTGAAAACGGGAGTTGTGCCGGGAGACGCGGTACATAATGAAAATAAACCTTGCCGCCGCGAAAAAGCTGGTCGGAAAATACCGCGATAAAAAAGGCGCGCTGATACCGTTATTACAGGAAGTGCAGGCTTCTTACGGGTATGTCCCCGGGGAAGCGGTAAGCCTTATCGCCGGAGAATTCGGCATTTATCCCGTGGACATTTACGGGATACTCACCTTTTACGCGCAGTTCTACCTCACCCCGCAGGGTAAACATATAGTCAAGGTCTGCCAGGGGACCGCCTGCCACGTCATGGGCGGCAAAGAACTGCTGGACTACATGGCCGACAGCCTGGGCGCGGCGGAAGGCAAACCCACCAGGGACGGGCAGTTTTCCCTGGAGCGGGTAGCCTGTCTGGGCTGCTGCGGCATGGCGCCGGCAATAGTGGTGGAC
Organism: Elusimicrobia bacterium CG08_land_8_20_14_0_20_59_10; assembly: GCA_002779045.1. Taxonomy (GTDB): domain Bacteria; phylum Elusimicrobiota; class Elusimicrobia; order Elusimicrobiales; family UBA9959; genus UBA9959. Next base: position 15,152 of record PEXO01000210.1, read on the forward strand.
CATGATTTTTACGGGCGCTGCACCATCCAGAAGGTAGAGGGCATCCTGGGCAAGTACCGGCCTTCAAAAAAAGCGAAGCCGGGCCTGTAAAATGGAAAAGACAAAGATACTTATCTGCATGGGCACCAGCGGACTTTCTGCCGGGGCCGAATCCCTGGCCGCGAATTTTGAGAAGGAACTGGAACGCCATAATCTGGCCGGTAAATGCCGGGTAGTGCGTACCGGCGACAGGGGGTTGTTCCGGGATATACTGGTGGATATCGTCGCGCCCGGCGGCGGCAGGGTCACCTACGAATATGTAAAGCCCGAGGACGCGGTCAGGATAACCGAGGCTCACCTGCTGCGCGGAGAGCCGGTGAAGGAATTGCTGGCTGGCGAGGACTATAAACAGTTCTTCGCCGGCCAGATGCGCATAGTTCTTGCGAATTGCGGCGAGATAGACCCCGAGAATATAGAAGATTATATAGCATGCGGCGGCTACAAGGCCCTTGCCCTGGCGCTTTCCATGACGCCGGAAAAAGTGGCGCAGGAAGTAAAAGCTTCCGGCCTCAGGGGCCGCGGCGGCGCAGGCTTCCTGACCGGGCTCAAATGGGAATTCTGCAGGGCCGCCAAAAGCGGCGTTAAATACGTTATCTGCAACGGCGACGAGGGCGACCCCGGCGCGTTCATGGACCGCAGCATACTGGAAGGCGATCCGCAGGCCGTGATAGAGGGCATGATAATAGCCGGTTATGCCATCGGCGCAGGAGAGGGCTATGTCTATTGCCGGGCCGAATACCCGCTGGCGATAAAGCGGCTGGAAAAAGCCATAGCGCAGGCCGGGAAAAAAGGATTTTTGGGTAAAAGCGTTCTTAAAAGCGGCTTCGCTTTTGATATCAGGATCAAGCAGGGCGCCGGCGCTTTCGTCTGCGGTGAGGAAACCGCTCTCATAGCGTCGATAGAAGGGCGCCGGGGCATGCCCGTGCCCAGGCCTCCCTTCCCGGCACAGCAGGGGCTGTGGGGCAAGCCGACAACCATCAACAATGTCGAGACTTTAGCCAATGTCGCTCATATCATCACCAAGGGCGCCAAATGGTTCGCGGCGATAGGGCCCGAGGGCAGCAAGGGCACCAAGGTGTTTGCGCTGGCCGGGAAAGTGAAGAACACAGGTCTTGTGGAAGTGCCGATGGGCACCACCCTGCGCTCCCTGGTGTTCGGGCCGGGCGGCGGGATGCTGCACAAGAATATCGGTTTCAAAGGCGTGCAGATAGGCGGTCCGTCGGGCGGCTGCCTGCCCGAAAGTCTCCTGGACACCCCCATAGATTACGAGTCCATTACCCGGACCGGCGCCATTATGGGCTCCGGCGGCATGGTGGTTATGGACCAGCTCACCTGCATGGTGGATATGGCGCGGTTCTTCCTGGATTTCACCGTGTCCGAATCCTGCGGCAAATGCGTGCCCTGCCGGGTTGGACTTAAGCGGATGCTGGAGGTGTTGGAGGAGATCTGCGCGGGCGGCGGCAGGCCCGGGCACCTGGAATTTTTGAACGAGCTGGCGCCGGCCATAAAGGACACGGCCCTTTGCGGGCTGGGCAATACGGCGCCCAATTCGGTGCTGACCACGCTGAAGTATTTCCCCGAGGAATACAAGGAGCATATAGAGGACAGGATCTGCCGCGCCTCCGCGTGCGTGCCGCTGGTAAAATTCGAGGTGCTGGAAGCCAAGTGTATTAAATGCGGACGCTGCAAGACCGTGTGCCCTTCCGGGGCCATCACTTGGGAAAAGGGCGGATATGCCCGGATAGACAAGGTCAAATGTATAAAATGCAAGGCCTGCATAAATATCTGCCCGGTGATGGCGATAAAATAATGGAACTGACGATAGACGGCAAAAAAGTCATTGCAAAAGAGGGGGGCACGGTGCTCGAGGCGGCTCTCGGGGCCGGTATTTACATCCCCAATCTTTGTCATCACCCCGATCTGCCGCCCATAGGCGCCTGCCGTTTATGTATTGTGGAGATAGAGGGCATGCGGGGCGTCCCAACTTCCTGCACAACTTTGGCCAGGGAAGGAATGGTGGTGCGCACCAATAGCGAGCGGGTCCGGGAGCTCAGGAAAGATATCCTGTGGCTGACTTTAAGCGCCTACCCCGGGGAACCGGACAAGGGCTCGCAATTGCAGAAAGTGGCGGACTGGATCGGGCCCAGGGACTTGTTGCCGGGTTCCGTGTCCAAGCCGGCCGATCTTCCCCCGGTGACGGACGAGCCTTTCTTCGTCAGGGACCTGGCTAAATGTATTTTATGCGGCCGCTGCGTAACGATGTGCCGGGAGGTACGAAAAACCGGGGCGATAGGCCTGGTCAACCGCGGCATCAGGACCTTTGTGGGCACAGGACATGGCGCGCCGCTGAAGGATTCCGGCTGCAAGTTCTGCCTGGCCTGTGTGGAAGTGTGCCCTTCCGGGGCGCTTTACGACAGGGAAAAATTCGAAGAGAAAGACCGCGAAAAGAAACTGCTCCCCTGCGTGGATTCCTGCCCGGCCGGCATAGATATTCCGCGCTATGTAAGGCTTATCGCGGCCGGTAAATACCAGGACGCGCTGGAAGTTATCCGGGAAAAAGTGCCGTTCCCACTGGCGCTGGGCTATGCCTGCAACCATGCTTGCGAAGAAGTCTGCCGCCGGGGGCAGCTAAACGCGCCTATCTCCATAAAGAATCTGAAAAGGTTCGTGGCCGAAAGGGATTCCGGCAGGTGGCGCGCCAAGCTGGCAAAAGAGCCGCCTACGGGCAGGAAGGTGGCCGTGATCGGTTCCGGCCCGGGCGGGCTGACCGCCGCCTGGTACCTGAAGTTGGCGGGGCATGAAGTGACCGTTTTTGAAGCCCTGGAGGAACCGGGCGGCATGATGCGCTCCGCCATCCCCGCTTACCGGCTGCCCAGGCAGGTCCTGGCGCGGGAAATAGCCGAAATAACCGGGATCGGCGTGAAAATAATAACCAGTTCCGAAGTGTTGTCTATCGACGCTTTGTTCGGGCAGGGCTTTGACGCGGTCTTTGCGGCCGTGGGCGCGTCCGCCGGCATGAAAATGGGAGCGGAGGGGGAGGGCGACCCGCGCGTGCTGGACGGGCTGTCTTTCCTGCAGGCCGTGAGCTTTGGCCGGAAGACGGATGTTACAGGTGAAGTGCTGGTAGTGGGCGGCGGCAATGTGGCCATGGACGTAGCCAGGACAGCTTTAAGGACCGGGGCTGAAAAAGTCACGGTCCTGTACCGCCGTACCCGTGAAGAAATGCCCGCGCTGGCCGAGGAAGTGGAGGACGCCGTAAAAGAGGGAGTGAAGTTCCGGTTCCTCACCGCGCCGGAAAAGATCCTGACCGCCGGCGGAAAGCTGGACGTGGAATGCGTCCTGATGAAGCTGGGCGAGCCCGATGCCAGCGGCAGGCGGCGGCCGGTTCCCGTAGAGGGAAGCAATATCGTTATCAAGGCGGACAGGATAATAACGGCCATAGGCCAGCGGCCGGCGGTGCCGGAAGGTTTTGCCCTGGCGCTGGACAAGAAACGCTGCATACAGGCCGACCCCGAAACCCTGGCTTGTTCAAGGCCCGGCGTTTTCGCGGGCGGGGACGCCGTCAGCGGCCCGGCTTCGATAATTGAAGCCATCCGGGCCGGGCGGAAGGCCGCCGTCTCGATAGACAAATTTCTGGGAGGCAAAGGCGTTATTGACCGGGCTTTCATCCCCGCGGAGGAGCCGCCCGCCTGTATCGGCAGGGAGGAGGATTTCTCTTTCCTGGAAGGGACGGAGATGTCGTGCCTGCCTGCGGCCAAAAGGAAGAACAATTTCAATATCGTGGAGCTCGGTTTTAAGGAAAAAGAGGCGGCGGCCGAAGCGGCACGCTGCTTGCGCTGCGAGCTGAGATTAAATATCTCCAGGGCCTCCCTGCCTCCCGTGGATTCGGATACTTAAATTCGATAGGAATTTTCTTTTATTTTCGCTACAGGCTTGTGTCGCTTCGCTCCACCCTGTGGTGAATCTCTGCAAGTCCGCCCAAAGGGGGTTATGGATATTATTCCGCACAGTTTTTCCGATAATAAAACATTCCCCCGGCCTATTATGCGGCTGCCCTGGGTTTTCGCGCTCCTGGCGGCTTTCCTTTTTGCCCTTTCCGTGCCCTTGGGTAAGAAACTGCTGGACGGGCTGCGCCCGCTGGAACTTTCAGCGCTCTGCTACCTGGGCAGCGGTCTTGGGCTGCTCGTATGGAGGGCCCTCGTCAGCGGCAGGGGTTCCGAGGCCCCGCTTGCGAAGCGCGACCTGCCTTTTGTGGCCGGCTTCGTGCTGACCGGCGGGGTGCTGGCCCCGCTTCTTCTTTTCAGCGGGCTGCGGCTTACCGCCTCTTCTTCCGCGTCCATGCTGCTTAATTTCGAACTGCTTTTTACGTCGCTGATAGCGGTGACGGTGTTCCGGGAGCCGGGCGGGGCGCGGTTCTGGACGGCGGCGGCGCTCGTCACCGCGGGCGGTTGCGCGCTTTCCCTGGACGGCGGCGGCGCCCGCCCGGAGCTGGGCGCGCTGCTGGTGCTGGCCGCCGGCTTTATGTTGGGCGTGGATAACAACCTGACCGCGCGCGTCTCCATGAAGGACCCGGTGACGCTGGCGGCCATAAAGGGCCTGGCCGGCGGGTTGGTGAGCGGGGGCCTTGCGCTCTTCACCTACCGCTCCCTGCCGCAGTTCAACTGGGCCTGCGCCGCGCTGCTGCTGGGCTTTGCCAGCTACGGCCTCAGCCTGGTGCTTTTCATACTCGGCATGCGCGGGCTGGGTGCGTCCCGGGCAGGGGCTTTCTTCGGGGTTTATCCTTTTCTGGGCGCGGTGCTGAGCGTGTGGATGCTGGGGGAGCCTGTTACGCCGGGCCTGCTTTGGGCGGGGGGGCTTATGCTGACGGCTTTCCTGCTGCTGACCGCCGAGAGCCACGGCCACGCGCATCGCCACAAGGCGCTGACGCATGAGCACAGTCACATCCACGCCGACGGCCACCACGGGCATACGCACGCGGACCCTCGGCCGGGGGCGCATTCCCACCCGCATGCGCACGAGGTCCTGGAGCACGAACACGCCCACAACCCCGACGAACATCACCGCCATGCCCACGACAAAGCCGTCTTGTAGGCCTGTCCCGCTTTCGTCCGCCCGGCCTGAGAAGTGACTTCGGTTACAATAATATTCTATACTATAAACGCTTAGGAACCGGCGCTATGAAAAAGACGACTTTTGTCTGTGCGGCTGCGTTTCTTGTTTTATCGCCCGCGGCTTTCGCAGGCGAATTTAAAGACAAGGACGGCATTATTGCCGTGGATCTCCCTTCCGGCTGGGCGCAGGGCAGCAGCGACGATCCGCTGGTCACGCTGAAGCTGGAGAAGGGCAGATCCTTCTGCGAATTCGCCAAACAGGATTCCGAGCTTGGCGACTATTACCTTAAGGCCCGCGTAAAAGAGCATATTGAATCCCTGCGCAGCAAAGGGGCTTCCCCCAGCGATGTAAAGCCGTTGAGCCTGCACGGCGTTTCCACCGCGTATTATATTGCCTACGCTCTTGCCGGCACCCCTGCCGGGGTGGCTTTCCTCACTTATAACGGCGCGTCCTATTCCGTTACCGGGAACGGTATGTCCGACGGGGAATTTCGCGGTATGCTTACAACCGTGCGCAAGCCCGGGGAAAAGATCGTGCTTCCGAAGAAACCCAGGGTGGTCCGCGTAAAGAAAGTTCGCGATGAAGAGGAAGAGGAGCAGCGCGTCGACGACGCCAGGCTGGAGGCCGCCATCTCAAGCGCCGCGATAGCCGCTGCCATCCCGGAAACTCCGGCACAGCCTGAGGAGACGCCTGAAGCTCCTTCCGCCACGCAGCAGGCCGCGCACGCTTTCCTGGACGAACTGTCCAGGACGAACGCGGATTCTTCTGCTCCGCCGTATTTCGCGCGCAAACCGCTGCCGCCGGCTTTGTGGGGTGCGTTGATAGCGTTCTGGATATTCGGGTCTTTTATAGCCAGGGGCATAGCCTCCACCTATCAAAACCCCAAGCTGTCGCCTCCGTCAGGCGATATCCCGCCGGACTTCTTTTTTCCTTTCATGGTTTCGCGGTTCTCCACTTTCAGTGATGTGTCCTATAATGTCACTACGCGGCAGAAGCAGCTGCTGGCCGCGCATTATCCGTACGAGCATCAGCCGTACGTGGCGGGTTCGGTCTATGCCTGCCTGCTGTTCCATATAGGCTGGAGCGCCCTGGAGCTGGCGGGGCGCGGCCCCGTGGTAATGAATCTCCTTCTGCGCCTGCCGGGGGGGCGGATATTCGCCTCGGTACCGGAAATATTCTTTATCGTGCCGCTGCTCATCGGGGTTATCTTCTGGTGCATTAAAAAGCCGGTCATGGAGCTTTACGACGCGCAGAGAAACCTTGTGATGCGGGCCCTCCCGGAACTGGCCTACTGCCTTATCAGGGACGGGGGAGGTAAAGAGGTGGCGCGCCTGGTGCAGAAAGGCGGCCGCCGCTGGGATTTTGTGGATACCGATAACCTGGTGGTTTTCTCCATACAGGACGATTTCCCGCGCGCGCGCCTGCTGCGCAAGCTGTTCGGCTGCCAGGGCGGAGCGCTGCGCACGCATTACGGGATCTTCGTGCAGGACAGGCGCGCCGGTTTCGTGTTCCTGGACCCGATGTCCGCCGACCGTTTCCAGATACATATGGATTTCGATTTTGCGCGCCTGGCCCATCCGGCGCAGATACTTATAAGCCTCCTTTATCTCATCTCCAGGGAAAAAGACCCCGTTTATCCGTCGCCGTTCTGATATGACGGGGAGGGGCAATGTCCGCTGAATTCCTTTACGGCATGAACACCGCCGGGGAGGTCCTTTCCGCGGGCCGCCGCAGGGTATTCCGGCTTTATATCTCCCGCAAAGAAAAGGATCCGCGCGTGCAGGGGCTTGTGGGGCTGGCCCGCAAGGCGGGGGTGCCTGTGGATTTCTGCGACCCGCGCACGTTGGAGAAGATGACGGGCGCCGTGAACCACCAGGGGGTGGTGGTGGAAACGGAGCCGCCGGGAAGGCTGGATCTGGAGGGGGCGCTGGCCCTGGTGAAGGATCCCAAGAGAACTATCTGGGCGGGGCTGGACGGCATTACCGATCCTATGAACCTGGGCGCGATAATACGGTCCGCTGCCTGTCTTGGCGTTTCTGTTATCGTGCTGCCGGAGCGCCGCTCCGCCGGTCTTACGCCGACGGTGCAGAAGGCTGCTTCCGGAGCGGTGGAGAAGGTGGATGTTGTTGAGGTGGTTAATCTGAACCGGACTATCTTAAGGCTTAAGGAAAAGGGTTTCTGGATTTACGGTATGGATATGGGCGGCAAACCTCTGCCGCAGGCGGATTTCGCGCTGCCGGCTTTTGTGGTGATAGGTTCGGAGGGGGACGGGCTGCATGAAAAGACGCGGGAGCATTGTGACGAGATAGTTTCCATTCCTCAGAAGGGCGGTGTGGCAAGCCTTAATGCCTCCAATGCCGCCGCCGTGGTTTTCTACGAACTTTCTAAAAAAATATAGCGGTTTTTTCGCGGGTAAAAACGCAGCGCGGGCACTCGCCCGCGCTGTCTCCCTCCGAAAGGAAAGGAGCGGAAAGCAACCGTCGATAAGGTGTTCCGCTCCAAAAATAGTATAGCAGATTTTATTTATTTGTCAAGGGGGCATCTATTGACTTGTCAAGGGAAAATCGAAAATCAAGAATCGGGGATCGTGATCGGAGCGTGAACGGGGAAAGGATTCCCGATCCCCGGTCTACCTTATTATAAACAGGTAGAGTTCTCCCGGCGCCTTCATGGAGGAGGCCTCCGTTTCGGCGGTCTCGCCCGAGCCCCAGAACAGGTCTACCCGGCCGGGGCCGCGTATAGCCGAACCTGTATCGTGCGTGGCTATAAAACGCGTAAAATCCCGGAACCCAAGCGAGTTTCCCTGCGCTACCGGTTTTCTTGACTTCAGCAGGCCGAACAGCCCGTACGGGATGTGTTTGGGATCTATTGCTATGGAGCGCCCCGGGGTGAGGGCTTTGCCTATTGCGCCGTAGGGCAGGCTGTCCTTGGGGCGGCCCCGGAAGAAGATGTAGCGCGGGTTGAGGTCAGTAAGTCTCTCTTCCCTGTCCTGCGGCTGGCCGGATAGATAGGCGATGAAGTCTTTGAACGACATGGCCGGGACCTCTCCGCAATCCATCAGCAGTTTCTGCACGCTGCGGTATGGCTGGCCGTTGGCGCCGTCAAAGCCGGCGCGCAGATAATCCCCGTCGGGAAAACGCAGTACTCCTGAACCTTGTATCTGCAGCAGCATTACCTGCGAAGGGTGCCTGGACCAGACTATCTCCAGGCCCATCCCGGCCAGCGCGCCGCCGTGTATTTCCTGCCGGGTATAATAGGGCACCAGTTTCCCCGCTTCATCGTAACGGCCGTAGTCGAAAGCCGTCCCCGCCGGGGTCTTCACCAAATCTTGCGGCCTCAGGTATACGGCGTATTTATGGTCCGCGTCCGGGGTTCTGGCGACCGGTATTTCCGCTTCGTAATAGCCTGTTATCACCGTTTTGCCCGTGCCGTCGTCCGCAGAGGCGCGGTATACGCGGAAGCGCTCCTTAAGGGTTTTAAGCAGTTCGCCGGCGGGCAGGTCGGCCGAAAAAATAGTTATGAGCGCGCTAAGGGTGCGGCGCAGGCGCGGCGCGTCGTAGGAGTCTCCGCCCAACTGTGCCTTGGCGCTGTCCGGCCGGGCGTTCCAGTATTCCAGATCAGTCTTCAGAACGGCCAGGATGCCGGCCTTGTCCAGGTCATCGGCCGGGAGCGGCAGGATTTCCGCGTTCACTTCCGCCACTTCCCTCACTGCCGCCTCGTCCGCATAGCCGTCCATTACGCCCAGGGCGCGGAGTTCAGGACAGGTGTCCAGCGTATCCGCCGGGCGGCCGGCTTCGGGCACGCGGAATTCCGCCGTCCTGAAAGGGGAGAACCAGGGCGCTTCCCCGGCCAGAGCCGGCCCGGCCACGCAGATAAAGACAAAGGCGAATAACGGCTTCATGAGTTGTCTTAAGTCAATATACAAAAAAGAACCGTAAAGGGCAACGCAATAGTAGTTAAACGCGCCTATGACGTTGCGTGTATCATATCGGCCAGTGTTGGAGGGACGGACCGCCCGGGACCTTGGCAAACCCGTTGCAGAAGGGGGGCCCCGCCTTAAGTTCC
>PEXO01000210.1:24382-25993 GCA_002779045.1 Elusimicrobia bacterium CG08_land_8_20_14_0_20_59_10
CGACGCAAGGGTTCCGAAGCTATGCTAGTGCCGTATCAAAGGGCTATGCCCCCCAGACGGCCCTCTTCCGGGTTTGCAAAGGTCCCGGGCGGGCAGTCCCGAACCCCACGGAGTGGCCCCGGCCCCCGCGTCCATCCCGACTACATCTTGCGGCAAACCATAAAGTCTTAAAGGTTCAGCGCCGCGGTTATTTCCATTAGGTCGGTCTCGTTCAGCGGGCGGTCCAGGCCCGCCAGCCATTCCGCCTTCACCAGCGGCCGCCAGGCGTTCTCCGCCGTTATGCGCCCCACCAGTGCCCCGCGGTTGCGCAGCTCATAAAAGGAGCGGATGCCGGCCCTGCCCTCCCCCCAGTTTGGACGTTTGTAGATGAAGACCATCTCGCCGTCTTCCCTTAAAGCCTGGTAGCCATTGCTCATACAGCCGGTTATTTTCCACATAATGCCCCCTTTCCCCGTGTTTGATCTTTACGCCGCCTGTTTTACCGCGCAGCCCAGCCCGGCCAGCCGCGCCTGCCTGTCGGCCGCCGCCTGCCATAGCCGCATAGAGAAGAACAATTGCGCGTCGGCTCCCCGGCCCAGGGAGTAGACGCGCAGGCGCGCTTTGACCCTGCCGTCCAGGGCCGCGCCGCGCAGACTGATCAATGAATGCCGGTTAGTGTTGGTCATGCCCATAGCATAGCAGACGAACCCGACAAAGGCGTGTCGGGTTTGAAACCGCCATTTTGAATTTTTTTAAGGAAAAAGAGGACGCCGGCTCCGCCGTGCGGCGGCGGGCACCGGCGCCTTGCGGGTTATTTCATTATCTCTATCCGGCCTATGGACGGCTGCGGCACCAGCGCTTTGGAGATAGCGCTCACGCCTTCGCCCACGTAGAGGGCCGCCACCAGCACTACGCTGGAAAGTACCAGGCCCACGGCCAGGTTGCCTTTTTCCAGCTCTTTCCCCGCTTGCATATGGCTGCCCACCAGTTTGCCGAACAGGCGCAGGGTGACCGAGATGGTAATTACGGCCAGTACCAGGGAAAGCCCGAGATGCGCGGTGCACAGCAGCGCCAGCTTGCCCAGGCCCAGCGAGTTCTCGCCCGGGGCCGACAGGTAGAGCCGGAACATGCTGACCACGGAGCCCAGGCCCTTCTGCAGTATCAGCGAGGCCGACAGCAGTATTACGCTTACCAGCGTGCCGACGGCGACATTGCCTTTTTTGATCTCCTCCTCCATGTCGAAGTCCGGATTGGCCTTTATGAAGACCCGGTAGGTCAGGTAGATGATGAACCCTGACATCACTACCGAAAGTAAAAACTCGAAGAAACTTACCAGCACTCTTGTTGTGAATATTTTTCCTCCTGAAGTCTAAAAAAACGGTTCGATCTGGTACCCTTGCGAACCCCGCAGCAGTTCGGTGGTGTGTGTGCCCACCTGCCCCGGTTCCAGCCAGGCGGGTCCGGCCGGTTCCACCAGCACATACTCCAGCCCCTTGTGCCGCACGAACATGTCGCCCTTGGCCGGCAGGCGCCTTATAGCCATAAGGTAATGATTCGGCACCGCTACGCCCACCATCTTCGCGGTGTTCCAACTGCTCAGCACGGAGGCCGCCAGGGCGGTTTTTGTGTCGC
>PEXO01000150.1:0-778 GCA_002779045.1 Elusimicrobia bacterium CG08_land_8_20_14_0_20_59_10
CCGGAAGCCATAGACCTGCTCTACTGCCTGGACATTAAAATAGTATGACCACCGCCTCAGTAAACGCCAGCCCTGCCCGTTTCTTTCTGCCGGCGCTCCTGCTCTGCGCCGCACCTTTATGGGCGGCAGGGCCGCGCGACGGCATTGAAACGGCGCAGGCGGCGGCATCAGTGCGTCTGGAGGGCGCGGTTTTGGTGGAGGTGGAAGGGTTCACTGACCCCGAAGGGGACATCCCCTGCGCGGGCAAGTCCTTCTCCCACTCCTGGCATTATAAATTCTACTCCGCCGCCTCGCGTCGATGGCTCATGGTCAATACCTGCGGCACAAAATTCATAAACATCTCCAGGCATTTCCCGGCCATGAACCGGTCGGACCCCACCATCCGCGTCCCTTCTTCTTTCGCAGATCCCGCGGAAATACTGGAGAAGCTGGCCAAGGCCGGGGCTTTCCGCGGCACCGGCAGCGCCAAAGACCGCCGGATACTGATGAATATGCGCGTCCTCCCCGCGGCTAAAGGCATCGAGGCGGCCTGCTACTGGACCGTCTCGCAGGGGAGGGAGAAAGCGGTAATAGACTGCGCCGGCAAAAAAATATTATCCTCGGCCGGTAAATCAGGGACCTCCTCCTCCGGCGGTAATGGCTCCGGAACGCAGAAAAAAGTTAAAGGCAAGGACACGGCGGGGCGCTACATCGCCAAGGCCCTTTCAACGGTAGGCGCGAAGTATCCGCGGCTGGCGCTGCTGGGGATAGAAAGCCTGGCCGACAGGACCGGGAGCGC
>PEXO01000150.1:852-2059 GCA_002779045.1 Elusimicrobia bacterium CG08_land_8_20_14_0_20_59_10
CCATGAGCGCCTGCAAGGGCCGGACCTCCCTGCAGGAGATCAACTTCACAGGCAAGACCATCGATACCACCAGGCTGGCCCCCATACCCAGGCATTTCAAGAACAGCGATGAAGCCATCCTGAAGATACCCGGGAACTGCATCGCGGGGCATTCCACTTTCATAATGAAGCTTTTTAATTATTCACCGGCAAAAACACCGGTACGGGGTCACAATTTACTGTGGGAAGTGCATTGCGGCACGCTGAAGTACCATGTGGACGCCGTCACGGGTCGCTACCTGGGCGGCGGGGAAAAATAGACGCGGCACGGGGGAATAATGAAAGACCGGAAACAGGCGGGAAAAAACGCGAAAGCCGGGGCGCGGCACCTTGAGAGCGTGATAGCCGCGGTAAGGGAACGCACGTCGCACGCAAGATCCACGCTGGCATACATAAAATACAGGATTTCCGGCTAAAGTGACAGCGCTGAAATTCATTCTTGTAAAGCCCCGCAACCCCGATAATATCGGCGCCTGCGCCAGGGCCATGGCCAATTTCGGCCTGGCTGAACTGGCGCTGGTAAGCCCGTTCGAATCGGACTGGGCCGAAGCCGTAAGGAACTGGCGCCAGGAAGCCTCGGTTTCGGCGATAGATTCCATGGAGATAATCGATTCCGCGCGCATCTACCCCGGCATCTCCCAGGCCGCCCAAGACTGCGACATACTGCTGGGCACCTCGTCGCTGCACCGCATCAAGCCGGACAGGGACGTGATAGCCCTTAAGGACGCGGCCGCTTATCTCGGGCGGCGCGGCGCGGTAAAGGCCGGGCTGCTCTTCGGCCCGGAGAAGACAGGCTTGACCAGGGAAGAGCTGTCTCTGTGCAATGCAATAGTGAATGTCCCCACAAAAGAAAAACAACCGTCCATGAACCTGGGCCAGGCGGTGGCCGTGGCCGCCTATGAGCTGTCCGCACGCGGCAACGGCGTCCCCTCCGCGGGCAGGGCCGCGCCGCCGGAAGCCTCACCGTACGAGATAGACCGCCTGACCGCCGGGATATGCGCAAAGCTTGGCAAGCGGGGACGCGCCGGGGGGGGCAGCCTGGCCTCTGCCATACGCCGCGGGCTTCTGGACGCGCGCCTGACAAAGAACGCGGCCCACGCGCTTAAACACCTGCTCAAGGACTAAGGAAGCGTAACGAAATAACTGAAGCATTTGGAGGCTCAGATTT
>PEXO01000300.1:0-1223 GCA_002779045.1 Elusimicrobia bacterium CG08_land_8_20_14_0_20_59_10
GACGGTGGAGGAAATTATAAAACACACCGGCGCCAAACTGAACGTAGCGGGGAAACTGGGCAGGTTTTAAGGCGTCAGAACTTCCCGTTCCGGTATTCGTTGACAACAAAATTATCATCTGATAACATAGTTATACGCCCCGCCGGAACCGGCTAAAAGAACGGGGCGCGGACGCGGAGCTTAAGCGCGAAAATATGCCGCGCTCCGGCTCCCGGGAACTTCAGCTTTCAGCGGGAAATTCTTTACGGAGGTCTCAAGAATGGCGAACAAATATAAGATAGCGTGGCTGCCGGGCGACGGCGTGGGCGTGGAAGTGATGGAAGCGGCGAAGCTGGTGCTGGACCGTGTAGAACTGGACGCGGAGTACATCCACGGCGATATCGGCTGGGAATTCTGGTGCAAGGAAGGCGACGCCTTCCCGCAGCGCACTATCGATCTGCTGGGCAGCGTGAACGCCGCTATGTTCGGCGCCATCACCTCCAAACCCGTAAAGACGGCCGAACAGGAACTGGTGCCCGAACTGCAGGGCAAAAACCTGGTGTACCGCTCGCCCATAGTGCGCATGCGCCAGCGGTTCGACCTCTACAATTGCCTGCGGCCCTGCAAGGCCTACCCCAGAAACCCGCTTAACTATAAAGAAGGGATAGACATAGTGGTGTTCCGGGAGAACACCGAGGACCTCTACTCCGGCGTGGAGTTCAACACCGTGCCCGATCAACTGCGCGACGTGCTTGCCGAACTGTCCCCCGCTTTCAAAGCCTTCAAGCACCTGAAGGGCGACGAGTACGCCATCTCCTGCAAGATAAACACCAGGAAGGGCTCGGAGCGCATAGTGCGCGCCGCCTTCGAGTTCGCCCGCAAGTTCAACCGCAAGAAGGTGACGGTGGTGCACAAGGCCAATGTGGTGCGCGCCACGGACGGGCTGTTCTTTGAAACGGCGAAGACCGTGGCCAGAGAATACCCCGAAATAAAGATGGACGACGCCAATATAGACGCCATGACCATGTGGCTGCTGAAGAACCCGTTCAACTACGACGTGCTGGTGGCGCCCAACCTCTACGGCGACATAATCTCCGACCTGAGCGCGCAGATGGTGGGCGGGCTCGGCTTCGGCTGCTCGGCCAATATCGGCGGCAAGCTGGGCGTGTTCGAACCCTCGCATGGCTCGGCGCCCAAGTACGCCGGCATGTACAAGGTGAACCCCATAGCCACCATACTGGCGG
>PEXO01000300.1:1417-1933 GCA_002779045.1 Elusimicrobia bacterium CG08_land_8_20_14_0_20_59_10
TGCACGAAGTGGGGCTGCGCGACGGCCTGCAGATGGAAAGCCGGGTGGTCCCGCTTGAAAAGAAGGCGGCCTGGCTTTCCGGCCTGCTGGAGTCCGGCATAGACATCGTCCAGGCGGGCTCCTTCGTCCACCCGGTGAAGGTCCCCCAGATGGCCGATACTGACGAGCTTTTCCGCCGTTTCACGGCGGAGAAGAAGTCCCCGGCCATCCTGTCCGGCCTGGTACTGAACGAAAAAGGCCTGGAACGCGGCCTGGCCTGCGGCGTTGAAATGTTCTGCCTTGGCGCCTCAGCCAGCGAGACCCACAGCAAAAAGAACACCGGCATGGGCACCGACGAAGCGGTGCAGCGTATTATAGGCGCGGCCAAGTCGGCCCTCTCCGCCGGCAAAAAAGTGCAGGTCTCCGTGCAGTCCGCTTTCGGCTGCGGCTTCGAGGGCCCTATCCCCGAAGAGCGCGTGCTTAAGATGGTGCGCGCTTATGTGGAAGCGGGCCTGCTTAATATCAGCCTGGCCGACA
>PEXO01000218.1:0-2038 GCA_002779045.1 Elusimicrobia bacterium CG08_land_8_20_14_0_20_59_10
CGCCGGCGGTTCTTCCCCGCGCAGGCCCAGGGAATTGTTCGAGCGGACGATGTGTTCCTCCAACGCGGGGAACTTGGTGTTCTCCACCACGTAGCGTTTGTAAGGGAACAGTATTATCTTCCCGCCGCGTACCCTGCCCGCCAGCGGCGTGTAAAAGACCAGGAACAGCTCCAGCAGCAGGAAAGCCGCAGCGCAGCCCAGGCAGAAAAGCAGCAGGTTCTTGAAGATATTCTTAGTCAAGGCCGTATTCCTTGCACCAGTCCGAGGCGTCGTGCCAGGCCGGCTGCGCTGATTTCTCGAACAGGAAATCCCCTATCACCAGGTAGTCCATCTCGGTGCGCATGAAGCAGGCGTAGGCGTCGGCCGGGGTGCAGACTATAGGCTCGCCGCGCACATTGAAGCTGGTGTTCACCAGCAGGCCATAGCCGGTCTTTTTGCGGAAATTCTCTATCAGCTCCCAGTACCTGGGGTTGGTGTCGCGGTGCACGGTCTGGAGCCTTGCCGAATAATCAAGGTGCGTAATAGAGGGCACGTCGGACCGCACGAAGTAGAGCTTTTCCTTAACGCCCAGTTCGTGGTAACCTTCCGGCAGGGGGTTGCGGCGCGCTTTAGCCACATCGGCTATCAACAGCATGTAAGGCGAGGGCGAGTCTATCTCGAAATACTCGCGGGTATGCTCCCACAGTACCGAAGGCGCGAAAGGCCTGAAGCCCTCCCTGTATTTTATCTTCAGGTTCAGGCGCTTCTGCATCCCGCGGTCGCGCGCGTCGCCCAGTATGGTGCGGTTGCCCAGTGCCCGGGGGCCCCATTCCATGCGGCCCTGGAACCAGCCCACCACGCTGCCTGAGGCCAGCAGGCCGGCGGTCCTGGCGGCCAGCTCGTCGAAACTTTCATAGCGCGTATGGACGGCGCGGTATCTCTTCGCGGCCAGGAGGATGTCCTGGTCCGAGAACTCGGGCCCCAGGTAGGAACCGCGCATGGAATCCTTCCCCGGCTCGGTCCTGCGCGGCGCGCCCAGGTACATATGGCGGGCGGCCAGGGCCGCGCCCAGCGCCCCGCCGGCGTCGCCGGCGGCGGGCTGTATCCACATGTCTTTGAAAATGCCGGACCTCAGCAGCTTTCCGTTGGCCACGCAGTTGAGCGCCACGCCGCCGGCCAGGCACAGGTTCTGCGCGCCGGTAAGGCGGCGGGCCTCGGCGGCCATCTTCAGCACTATGTCTTCGGTTACATGCTGTATAGCCATGGCCAGGTCGCATTGCTCCTGTGAGAGTTCGCCTTCGGACTTCCTGCGCGGGAAGCCGAACAGCTCCTCCCAGCGCCTATCCTCGGTCATAGTGAGGCCGGTCGAGTAGTTGAAATATTTTTGGTCGAGATAGACGGAGCCGTCCGGCTTGACGCTGATCATTTTCTCCAGGATAAGGTCCTCGAACTTCTTCACCCGCGGGGAGCCCGGGCTGCCGTAAGGCGCCAGGCCCATCAGCTTGTATTCGCCGGAGTTCACCTTGAACCCCAGGTAATAGGTAAAAGCCGAATACAGCAGCCCCAGTGAATGCGGGAACCTGAGTTCCTTCAGCATTCTGATGGAATTGCCCTTGCCGTGCGAGATGGAGGCCGTGGCCCATTCCCCGACCCCGTCGAGGGTGAGTATGGCGGCTTCGTCGAAGGGGGACGGGAAGAAAGCGCTGGCCGCGTGCGACAGGTGATGCGAAGTGAAAAGCAATTTGACCGCGGAGGCGTCCTGGCCGGAGGCCCCGGCAAGCCCGTCGCGCAGCAGCTTTTTCAGGAAAACTTTCTCCTTTATCCAGACCGGCACGGCCGACAGGAAGGAGTAGAAGCCCCTGGGCGCGAAAGTGTAATAGGTCTCCAGCAGCCGTTCTAACTTTAGCAGCGGCTTGTCGTAGAACACCACCGCGTCCAGATCCTTCAGGGACAGCCCGCCCTGCTGCAGGCAGAACTTCACGGCATTGCCGGGAAAGCCGGGATCGTGCTTCCTGCGGGTGAAGCGCTCTTCCTGCGCGGCGGCGGTTATCGCGTCGTC
>PEXO01000218.1:2188-2835 GCA_002779045.1 Elusimicrobia bacterium CG08_land_8_20_14_0_20_59_10
ATGGGGGAAGGGACTGTACGGCAAAAGCATAAAATCGTAAAGCTTCGTCCCGTATATTCCGGCGGCTTTTTTCGCGGAGAAGGCCGGAGGAAGGGTCCTGTCCCATGTTATTTTTCCGGCAAGTCCGGATTTGGCCAGGTAGAAATGGCTTGGTTCCACTTCCATCGGCGCGTAGACGCTGAGCGGAGCGTCGCCGAGGTTTTTTAGATAATGAGCCACCTCCCAGTACGGGAAATCATACGCGACCGGGGTAAAGAAGGTCGTTCTCTGAAAAGCGTCTTTGACGAATACAGCCTGAAAGATAAGGAGCGGCAGGAGCAGCAGATAGGCTGGCCGTATATTCCGGCCCCGGAGTTTCGTCGGCGCGGAGTCCGCCGCCCAGAGGGCCAGCAGGAAAACCGGCGCTATGTAGAAAGGCTGGGCGTGCCGCAGGTATCCCACCGCTTCTGTTGCGCTTATCATAAAATAATAGCCCGCTGAGAAGTACAGAAGTAGTGAGATCTCAAGCCCCTTGTGCCGGTACGCCGAATAAATTACGGAAAATGCCAGCATGGAAGTCAGTAATATCCCGCAAGTCTGGTATGCGTTTTTAAGGGTCAGCAGCATCAGGGCGGGGTCCGCCAGGTTGGCGTATCTCAGGCCTGAGC
>PEXO01000074.1 GCA_002779045.1 Elusimicrobia bacterium CG08_land_8_20_14_0_20_59_10
TACTTTGGCGGAATGCCGCAAAGGCGCAGCCCAAAAGCGGCCAGCCAAATGCTTCAGTTATTTCGTTACGCTTCCTAAGCTCGGCATGGATGATCTCGTCAAAAGAGACTCCCCGTTCCCGTTTTAGGCGTTCGCTCTTCCCCTTATCCCAGCGCATTTCTCCTCCTTTGGATTGTAATACATATGTATATACAAGTCAAGGCCCAGGACTATCATCTCTTGTTAATAGCATAGCACGCCATCCCGACAAAGGCGCGTCGTGATGAAAATGACTGTTTTCGTGTTTGTACGCAGGGCGGGCTTACGTTTTTAGATTATCTGTGGTTTTGCGCGGCGCTGGAATTGGCCGCCGAAGGTCCTGGGGGCGGTGAGTTCGCCGGCTTCGGCTATTACCCGGCCGCGGAGGATGGTGTATTTTGGGAAGCCGTAGAGCTTCATGCCCTGCCAGGGCGAGAAATCGGTATTGTGCTTCAGCCTGCGCCAGTCGGCTTTTACGGCGGCGGCGGGGTCAATTATGGCGAAGTCCGCGTCGTAGCCGGGGCGGATGAAGCCCTTGCGGCCGGCGAGGCCCATTATCCGGGCCGGGTTCTCGCAGAGCAGCTTCGCCATTCTTGCGGCGGTTATCTTCCCGGCCTTAACGCCGAAGGCGTATGTCGAGGCCAGCAGGGTCTGGGCACCGGGCATGCCCATCGGGAGCTTGCGTATATCGCCTCCCCAGGCGTTCTTCTGCGCCCGCGTAAAAGTGCAGTTATCCGTGGCTATCACCTGCAGGGTTCCCGCCTTCGCCGCCGTCCAGAGCGCGGCATTGTCGGCGGCGGTGCGTATCGGCGGACAGCAGGAATAAAGATATCCGTCCCTGCCCTTAAAACTGCTTTCTTCAAGCGCCAGGTACTGCGGGCAGGTTTCCCCCATCACTTTCAGGCCCTTTTTCCTGGCCAGGGCAAGTATAGCGGCGGAACCGGCCGTGGACAGATGCACGAAATAGACCGGGGCGCCTGCATCCGAGGCCAGCGCAGCCACACGGCAGACGGCCTCCGTCTCGGTATAGGGCGGGCGGGAAAGGGGCAGGGCCTTTATGCCGTTCTTCCCGGCGTGGATAGGGGTAAGGAAATCTATGGCCGGGCCGTTCTCGGCGTGCACGCAGACCAGGGCGCCCAGTTTAGCCGCGGCCGCCAGCGCCGCTGCAAATTCCCGGTCGTCCGCCAGAAGGCCGCGCGCCCCGTAGGCCGTGAACATCTTGAAAGTCGGGACCCCGGCTTTTACCGCCGCGGCCATGCGCCCGGCCGGGTCCTTCATCTTCGCCCAGCCCGTCAGCATGCAGTGAAAGGAAAAATCCGCGTAGGAGCGGCCGGAGGCCTCCTTTATGCGCGCGGCCAGGCCCGCGACCGGGTCCTGGCCCGGGCCCTGCCCGGTATAGTCGATGAAAGTGGTGACGCCGCCACAGACGGCCGCGGCCGAGCCGGTGGTGAAATCGTCCGCGGTGTAGCTGCCCGGTCCCAGCTTCAGGCGGAAATGAGCGTGGGCGTCTATTATGCCAGGGAATACCAACAGGCCCCGTGCGTTTATGATGCGGGCGGCCCGGACCGGTCTTTTAGCTGAGGAAGGCTGCAGGGAAACGATCTTTCCGCCGCTGACGAAAATGTCCACGGCGGCGGTCCCGGCACCACCGGCTACGCTGCCGCCAAGTATAGCCAGCTCGAACATGGGGTGTTGAGGACGCTCAGCTTTCTGCGTGCTGCGGCTGCGGGGAGCGGTTCCCGAAGATTATCGTGTAGGCGAGGAAGGTGGCCGAGATGAAGGTGATGGCGCACATCGTGAGCCAGGCCCAGAGGACCTGCGGGTTGCCCTCCGTCTGCATAACTATATAGGCCAGGAAAATAAGGAAGCCTGTGGCGATAAGCCAGAAGAAGGCGAAAACAGAGCGTATAATGTATGCCATGAGGCTAATTCTATAGCTTTACTTCTGGCAAGTCAATGCATGCCAGGCACTTTCCCATCAGGCGGCCAGGGGGCGCGGTGAAGCCGTTATGAATACCTGGTGAAGCGTCTTCAGGAGAGCCTCGGTTTCCGCTGCCGGGACGGTCAAGATCACCGCGTACTCAGCCTTACTTGCTTTCCCTGTTGAAATACCGGCGGCGCCTGCGGCGGCGCGGGCTTTCTCCAGATGCTCCTTTCCCAGCCCGCGCCCTATCAGGGCTATTTTGCCGGTGGCGCCGGCTTTCGCGATAGAGAGACAGGTCACGCCGGCGGGGCCGCCGTCCGCGGTGATCCGTGTGCCCGGTTCGTCGTGAAAAGAGGACCGCAGGTGCAGGGGGATGGCGTAGCGTGCCGCATAGCGCACGGCCCGCAGCTGGCGCACCTCGGTCCCCAGCGCGGCCAGCGCCAGCACTTCGCAATAAGATATCTCTTTTATCTTTCTGGCTTCGGGCACTATGGCCGGGTGCGCGGTGTAGATGCCTTTTACGTCGGAGCGGAATTCGCAGACGGAAGCGGTCAGCGCGCGTGCCAGGGCTACCGCGGTCTGGTCGGAACCGCCCCGGCCCAGCGTCGTGATATCGCCGTCCGGGGAGATGCCCTGGAACCCGGCAACTACCGGTATGCGCCCGGCCTTAAGTTCTTTGGCCAGGCGCAGCGTGTCTACGCGCCTGACTTCGGCGCAGGAGAAGGAGCGGCCGGTGCGGATGCCCGCTTGGAACCCCGTCAGCGATACCGCCGCCGCGCCTTGCGCTTGTATGGCCATGGCCAGCAGGGCGGCGCTTATCTGTTCACCTGCGGCCAGCAGCGCGTCGTCCTCGCGCGGAGACCGGTCGTCGCCCGCGCAGAGAGACGCCAGTTTCAGCAGGTCGTCGGTGGAGTCGGCGGGGGCGGAAACCACGGCTACGGGGCGCAGCCCGCGGCGGCGGCCGCTTAGCAGAATGGCGGCGGCCCGGCGTATCTTTTCCGGGTCCGCAAGGGAACTGCCGCCGAATTTAATAATTATGGGATGCATTGTCCGGTTATAGAACGGAAAGCGGGAAGCCAAAACCATCACGGTTCGCGCTCCCCGTTCCATAGGGCCGCATCCTCAAACCATCGTCGCCGTTACGCGTATTATTTCCGAGAGCGTGGTGGAGCCGGAGCGCGCCTTCATGATGCCGTCCATCAGGAGCGTGCGCATCTTGCCGGTCTTTATGGCGGTGCGCTTTATCACATCGGTAGGGGAGTGGTCCAGAATGTGCTTGCGGATCTCCTCGTTCATCAGCATCAGTTCGAAGATGCCCATCCGGCCGCTGTAGCCGGTATTGCGGCAGGCAGAGCAGCCTTTTTCCACTTTATAGTTGGCGCCGGGTTTAAGTATCAGCTCTTTCACGAGCCTGGCCTCTTCCGGGTCCATATTCTTCACGAACTCGTTCACTATCGGCTCGGAGGGCGCCGCCGCTTTCTGGCAGCACTCCGGGCAGACCTTGCGCACCAGCCGCTGGCTCATAGCGCCCAGCATTGATGAGCCTATCAGGAACGGCGGTATGCCCATCTCGAAAAGGCGCTCGATTATGCTGGGGGCGTTTATTGTGTGTATCGTGGTGAACAGCAGGTGGCCGGTGAGAGCGGAGCGCAGGCTGATTTCAGCCGTATCGTAGTCCCGTATTTCTCCCACCATGATAACGTTGGGATCCTGGCGCAGTATGGTGCGCAGGCCTTCCGCCCAGGTAAAACCGGTCTTCGTGCTTATCTGCGCCTGGTTTATCCCCTCCAGGCGGTATTCCACCGGGTCTTCGAGTGTGATGATGTTAATCATCGGCGTGTTGATGTTCTTTAATATCGCGTACAGCGAGGTGGTCTTGCCGGAGCCGGTTGCCCCGGTTATGAAGAATATTCCGTACGGGTTGCGGATGATCTTTTTCGTTATCGCCAGGGTGTCCGGGTCCAGGCCAAGCTGGTCCAGGTCTATGCCGAGCTGTTGCCGGTCCATCACGCGCAGGACCAGCTTTTCGCCGTTGACCGTGGGGAACGAGGAAACGCGCACCTGGATGGCCCGGCCTGCCAGCATCTTTTGGAAGCGGCCCTCTTCGTTGCGGAAAGAAGTCGGGGGTTCCGGGTCGAAGCCGGCCAGCACCCTTATGCGCTGGGTAAGCGGGATGTCGGCGTTCTTGGGGGCCATCAGCATATCCTGCAGTATACCGTCCACGCGAAAGCGTACGCGCAGGTTCACGCCCTGGGATTCCAGGTGGACGTCGCTGGCCCGTTCCGTAACGGCATGTTCCAGTATCAGGTCGCTGAGTCTTATAGCGAGGTCTATACCGGGCGTCCTGCCTTTAGCCTGGACAAGTTCGTTGTAGCCTTCCTCGAGTGTGCCGCCGGTTGCGGGTTTGTTCGCCGCGGGCCGGCCGGGCTGTTCCCCGTCCTCTTTATTTCCCCAGAATGCCATGTTCGTCTCCCTGCGCTCTTGAATGATGGACCGTTAGGGTCCCGCACCGGTATTGCGCCGGCTATATGCCTTATTTGTACTCCACCTTCAGCACGGTAAGCCGTTTTTCCCCGCTCGGCAGTTTAATGGACACGGTCTTGCCCTCAGTGGCGCCGAGCAGCCCTTGAGCCAGCGGGGAACTCACCGAGATCCTGCCCGCGCCCGGGTCCGCCTCGTCCGCGCTTGAGAGCGTATAGATCAGCGTGGCGGTGGTGGCTTCATCGCGCATCGTCACGGTGGCGCCGAGGCGTATCTCGTCGTGGTTCACTTCCATGTTATCAACGATTATCGCGGAGCGCAGGCGGGACTCTATGTTGCCTATGCGCTTTATGACCAGTCCCTGTTTTTCTTTGGCGTAGATGTAGCCGGCGTTTTCCTTAAGGTCGCCCTGCTCCCTGGCTTCGCCTATTTCCACGGAAAGGTCGCTTTTTTCGCGGTTGAGCTTTGCAAGTTCTTCTTTCAGTTTTTCGTAACCGCCTTTTGTGAGATAGACGTCGGACATTATTCCCCCCCCCTGGCCGCTAAGCCGCCCCTGCCGGGGCAGCGCAACCCCTGGCCGTACACACAATCGAACGCTCCGCTAAGTTTCCCCGCGGGCAAGATGTGAAATTAAAATGGCACCGAGTGGAATTGAACCACTGACCTAGCGCTTATGAAACGCCCGCTCTAACCACTGAGCTACGGTGCCATAAATCACAGGCGGGCCGGTTTCATCACCGGAGGCGCGGGCCTTCGGGTGAACCGTTAGTATATCAAAAAGCGTATTGTGTAAACAATGTTGTAAAGGCGGGCCATGTTTCCTATAATTTTTTATATTCAGGTTCTCAAATCTGCTTAACAAGGGGACTCTACATATGGACAGCGTAAAGGTTTCTAAAGAAGAGCTTTTGAAGAAGGCCGGCAAGCCTGCGGAAGACGCGATGCGGTTGCATCCATTGTACAAAGGCAAGGTGGAAATACTGCCCAAGTGCTGTGTGCGCAATGTGGACGATTTCTCGATCTGGTACACGCCGGGCGTGGCCGCGGTCTGCAAGGATATACAGGCGCACCCGGAGAAGGTCTACGAATATACCAACAAGGGTAATATGGTGGCGGTGGTTTCCGACGGCACCCGCGTGCTGGGGCTGGGCGACATAGGCCCCGAGGCGGGCTTGCCGGTCATGGAGGGCAAGGGGCTGCTCTTCAAGTACCTGGGCGGGGTGGACGCTTTCCCTATCTGCCTGAACACCAAGGATCCGCAGGAGATAATAAAGACCGTGCAGTACCTGGCTCCCTCCTTCGGCGGTATAAACCTCGAGGATATTTCCCAGCCTAAGTGCTTCGATATCCTGGACGAGCTCCGCAGGACCATGAACATCCCCGTCTGGCACGACGACCAGCAGGGCACTGCCACGGTGTGCCTGGCCGGGCTGATAAATGCGCTGAGGATAGTGAAGAAGGATATCAAGGACGTGAAGATCGTCCTGTTCGGTGCGGGCGCGGCCAATATCCGCATAGGAACGCTTTACATGCATTACGGCGCCAAGCCGGAGAATCTCATCTACGTGGACTCAAAGGGCACGCTGCATAAGGGCCGTGAGGACCTCAAGGCTCGCCGTGAGAAGTGGCACATGTGTGAAGTGACCAACGGTAAACAGGTCGCAGGAAAGCTGGCGGACGCGCTTGTCGGGGCGGACGTGCTTAGCGCGGCTTCCACCCCGGGTCCGGATGTTATAAAGAAAGAATGGATCACAAAGATGAACAAGGATGCCATCGTGTTCGCTACTGCCAATCCCATACCGGAAATCTGGCCCTGGGACGCCAAAGAGGCCGGTGCGCGCGTAGTGGCCACCGGCCGCTCGGACTTTCCCAACCAGGTGAATAATTCGCTGGGCTTCCCCGGTATCTTCCGCGGGACGCTGGACGTACAGGCCAAGACCATTACTAATGAAATGTGCGTGGCGGCGGCCGAGGCGCTGGCCGACTATGCGGTGAAGTCGGGCAAAATGGGCGAGGATTACCTGCTGCCGCATATGGACGAGCCCGGCGTGTTCGTTGACGAAGCCGTGGCCGTGGGCCTGAAGGCCATAGAGCAGGGTGTGGCGCGCAGGATACTGACGGAGACGGAACTGCGTAATAACGCGGAATTTCTGATCAAGCGCGCGATGAAAGACGTAGAAATGCGGCAGAAAGAAGGAATAGTAAAATTGCCGTAATACGGCTCACAGGCGCGGGATGAGATCCCGGGTGGTCCCCCCGCCCGGGATCTGTTTTGCTCCGGCAGGATAACGGTGCCGTCTTTTTTTTGTATCATAATTCAAAGCGCGGCCCGGTAAGGGAAGAAAGGTGTTTTATGAAAGTTCTCGTGGTTGACGACAATAGCATGATGCGGGAAGTGCTGTGCATGTACCTTACGCAGCTCAAACACGAAGTGGTGGCCGAGGCCGCCGACGGGGAAGCGGCGCTGAAAGCTTTTGCCGAAAAGCGACCGGAACTTGTGCTGCTGGACCTTGTGATGCCGGGAACCTCCGGGGTGGAGGTCCTTGAAAGTATCCGAAAAATAGACCCGGCGGCAAAGGTTATCATAGCGACGGCGGTCGAACAGGAGATGATAGAGGCGGAGCTGTTGCGCAATGGTGCGGCTGCTATCCTGCATAAGCCCTTTTCCAGCGATGAGCTCCAGGAGGCCGTGAAGCGGCTTGCCTGAGCCCGGGATATTTATGAGCACCGGAGAGAACTTAACACTACAGAGGCTGCTTTCACTGAGCCTTGAGCGCTGCCTGGCAAAGCTTTCAAAGATCTCGGCCGGCACCTGGCAGTTGTCCGGCCTGTCCTCTTTCCAGGGCAGCGTGGAGTCTGTCGTCGGCCGGTACGATTTCAGCGGCGGCGACGCCGCCGCGGTCTATGTGGAGATGAAGGGGGCCAATCCTTTCTTTTCATTCATCCTTTTCAATCCGGAGGATATGGACTGCATCTCCAAGTGCTTCATGGGATATTCTTTTCCGCGGGGCGCGGGTATTTCACAAGCGGAAGAGGTCATGCTGCAGGAGCTGGGCAACATCATCCTGAACGCGCTGAACAATTCCGTGATGAACGCCCTCCGGCTAAGTTATATCCCGTCGGTGCCCGGTTTTGCCGGCGGCGGCCGCCAGGCTATTGTAGAGGGCCTGGGGATGGTTGCGGACCTGAAGAGGAATTTCAGGGCGGTCGCCGTTTCGCTTTCCATGCGCAGCGGGGAGCTTTCCAGTTCCGGCAAGGTGTTCCTGCTGCTGCCTGAAGAGCTTGCCGCGGAGCTGGAAGGGATGCTTTCCTGAGCACGTCCGCTGCCGCTGTCCTGCCAAAAGAAAAACCCGGGGCTTCCACCGGGTTTTTCCTTGCCCCGGTGTGAGGCTCAGCCGCGGCTGCCGCGGTAGCGGCGTATCAGCGTGTTCGTGGAGGCGTCATGCCTCAGGTCCGGGTCGGACCTGCTCTCCAGTTCCGGGGCTATGCGGCCGGCCAGGACCTTGCCCAACTGTACTCCCCACTGGTCGAAAGGTCCCACCTGCCAGACGACTCCCTGCGTGAAGACGCTGTGCTCATAGAGGGCGACCAGTTTGCCCAGCGCCGCGGGGGTCAGTTCATCCAGCAGCATGATGGTGGACGGACGGTTGCCCTCGAAGGTCTTGTGCGGTATCAGCCAGTCCTTCACGCCTTCCTCTTTAAGTTCCTCCGCCGTTCTGCCGAAGGCCAGCGCTTCGGCCTGCGCGAAAACATTAGCCATCAGCAGATCGTGGTGGGGACCCAGGTCATGCGCCGGCTTTGAGAAGGCTATAAAGTCGCAGGGGATGAGCTTGGTGCCCTGGTGGATGAGCTGGTAGAAGGAATGCTGGCCGTTGGTGCCCGGCTCGCCCCAGTAGATCTGGCTGGTCTGGTAGTCGACGGCGCGGCCGTCCAGCGTGACGCGCTTGCCGTTGCTCTCCATGGTCAACTGCTGCAGGTACGCGGGGAAGCGTTTGAGATATTGCTCATAGGGCAGCACGGCTATGCTCTGCGCGCCGAAGAAGTTATTGTACCAGAGGCCGAGCAGGCCCATCAGGGCCGGGAGGTTCTTTTCGAAGGGGGCGGTGCGGTAATGCTCATCCATCTCATGCGCGCCGCCGAGCATGGCGTGGAAATTCTCCGGGCCTATGGCTATCATGGTGGACAGGCCTATGGCTGAGCACATGGAGTAGCGGCCTCCCACCCAGTCCCAGAAGCCGAACATATTGGCTGTGTCTATGCCGAATCCGGAGACCTTCTCGGCGTTGGTGGAGACGGCTGCGAAGTGCCTGGCTATGGCGGCTTTGTCTTTGAGGGCCGCCAGGGTCCAGGCGCGGGCGGTTCCGGCATTGGTCATCGTCTCCTGGGTGGTGAAAGTCTTGGAGGCGACGATGAAGAGCGTCTCTTCCGGGGCGAGGTCTATCACGGCTTCCGCGAAGTCGGTGCCGTCGATGTTGGAGACGAAGCGGAAGGTGAGGCCGCGCTGGGAGTAATTCTTGAGCGCTTCGTAGGCCATGACGGGTCCGAGGTCGGAGCCGCCGATGCCGATATTTACGATGTTCTTTATGGCT
>PEXO01000100.1:0-936 GCA_002779045.1 Elusimicrobia bacterium CG08_land_8_20_14_0_20_59_10
CGCGGCGGATCGTGCGGCAGCGCCGGTAGAAGTCCAGGTATGGACGGTCGAATGGGAATCCTAGGCCATCGCCCTCCTGCGCGTAGTCCAGCGCCCACTGCGCCAGGGAGCGCACGAAGGCCGCGCCGCCGGCTCCCGAAGGCAAGACGTGCCCGGTCGCGGATCGGGCCCAGAACTCAACGGTGTCCCGCAGCTTCGGTAACTCCGCGCTCAACCCTCGGCCGAGGCCGCGGGCCAAAGACCTCAGTTGCGTCCGAAGGCGGTGGTGGCGGATGAGGTCCCGAAGCCGGTCGTAATAGGCTTCCATCAGGTCCTTGCCCACGTCGCGCAGTAGGTGGGTATGGCAGCCCAGGATCGGGACATCCCACTTCATTTCCCGGACCAGTTGTTCAGCCGCCTGTATCATCGCGCGGCCCAGGTCCCGCATGATCGCGCACGGCCGCCCAAAGGTCCGGGCCGTCTGCTGCAGCCGCGGCAGGACCAAATCGGCGCGCTCGGTCGAGAGCTTCCAGGCCCCCAGCACCCAGTGCCGCCATGGGTTGTAGACGACCAAGGATGTGCCCCGCCCATCTTCGCCGGTGGCGTCCACGTGCATCGGATAGCCGCCGTCTTTACGCATCGCCCCGGCCAGTTGCGGGGCGCGCTTGATGTGCAGGGCCTCCAGGTGCCGGACAAAGCGCGCAGCCAGGAGGCTTTCCTGGCCGGTGGAAAGCGGGATGCCGTGCCCGCTTAGCAAATCAGCGCGGACTTCCTTGCGCTGACGGTGGCGGAGGTGACGCTCCAGGCCGACGTGGACCTCCAGATCGTAGCCGTAGACGCCTCCCGGCGCTACCAGGCGCGCCAAGTTCCGGGAGCGAAGCATTACGCGTCTGCCCGATGGGTGGGCGCAGTCGCTGGCGCAGGTCCGGACCGTCTCCCGAGCGACGAACGCTCCGT
>PEXO01000100.1:1013-2052 GCA_002779045.1 Elusimicrobia bacterium CG08_land_8_20_14_0_20_59_10
TCCCCGTCTATGGGCACGACCGCCCCGGTGGTGCTTGCCGCACGTCGACAGCTTTCCGCCTGCAGGCGGCTCAGTTCGCTCCTCAGGGCTGCGAGCGCTTCCAAGCGCCTTTTTTTTTACCCAGGCCGTAGCGCGCAAAGACCGCTTCAATCTGCTCGCGTGAAACCTTCTGCCCCTGCCGGCTTAGAGCGGCGGCGATACCGGCGGGCTCCCTCTCAGATTGATGGATTACGGCGAGCAGAATCTCGATGAGCAGGTTCGGCTCCGGCAAGGCCACCGGTGATGGCTCCGCCGCGAGCATTCGGCGCCTCTGCGCGACCTGCTCTTTTCCTGCTGTCTTGTCCGAACTGACGTAAAGATAGCGCCGGTCAAGATCGGCGCGGCCGATGCGATAATCACGGACCAGGTCCAGGAGTGTGTCATGGACCCGAAGATGCAACTGCGCTTGCAGCTCATCGTGTGTGTTTCCGGCCGGAGACTCCCCAACCATGCGGACGATGGTCGCGCGAAGTGTCCCGTCCTTCGAGAAAAGGGCCTCCCCGTGCGCCCAGATGCCGGCTTCGTCGAACTGGGGAATCCCACGCAGCGTGTAGTAGCGCCCCGCATGGCTGTAGCTCGTCAGGTAACCCGCGGAGGATAGAACCCGGAAGACGGTCGTGCGCGACGGCGTCCCGAGCGCGTGCTTGAGCACAGCCATGTCCGCGATCTGGCGTCGATGGAATATTCGTGCGGCGCGGTTCTTGGTGGTGTCGTGTCGTGGCATAGCCCTCCCGGAACAGCTACGACTATAAGTATAGCATAATAGTCGTATATGTTCCACCCTGGGACCGTTCCTGCCTCACGCGAAAGGCATGTTCCAGACGGAGACGGTCAATAAAGGTGGTGTGGAGGATGGTGGAAAGTGGAACGATTCCGACCGGAGGGCGAAAAACTTCCTACGCTAAATCAAAGACTTTTTGTTATCCAACCGACTTTTGACGCTGTGGGAAATATAACATCAAAAAGTGCGAAAGTCCACTTAAAGGAACCGGAAATTACG
>PEXO01000356.1 GCA_002779045.1 Elusimicrobia bacterium CG08_land_8_20_14_0_20_59_10
GCTCATCAAGCTGTAATGAGTAAAAATCGCCCGGAATTCAGGTAAATACAGTATGCCGGCCGCCGAATCAGCGGGCGAGGGAGCGGGATCGGCCGCCTGCATAGGCACGGCGCTTTCCTCCAATTCCATGACGCCGTCCAGCGATACCGTGCCGGGGTGCTTTTTGTCCAGGGCCTTAAGACAGGTGTTCCTGGTTATCGTGTAAAGCCAGGTGGTGAACTTTGCCTGCGGCCTATAGGTGTTCTTCGCCCGGTAAATTTTCAGGAACACTTCCTGTGCGCTGTCCTCGGCGTCTTGGCAACAGCCGAGGAATCCGTAGGCCATATTAAAGACCCTCGCCTTGTGAAGTTCCACCAGGCGCTCAAAGCAGGTCTCATCGCCGCCCTGGAAGCGGAGCATGAGTTTTATATCGCCGTCTGCAAATTCCATCTGTCCGTTCTTTACCCGGCTCCTTTCACCCGCAGAAGTCCGGCGCCCTCCGGCAGCGCGGCTATCGCTCAATTTACAAATTTCACGGCAGATATTCCATTACCTGGACGGCCCGACTGGAAAGCGGGGAGTGGTTTAAAGATACTTCATCGCCATCGGGACGTCGTCCGTCCAGATACCGGAAACCCCCAGGGACGAAAGCCAGCGCACGTCGCGCGGGTGGTTCGCCACCCCCGCGGACACGCCTATCCCGGCGGTTTCGGCGCGCGCCGCCTGGGCCCGGAAGTCGAACGCGGCCGCGCCCAACGAGAACAGCTGCTTCGTCAACGGCCAGTCTACCCAGCCGGCGCATACCTTCCGCGCCCCGGCCTGTTCGGCAGTCTTAACTATATCCGACGGGAAAAGCGGCATTACCGCCGTGCCTATGTCGGGAACGGCCGCGCGGGCGGCCTCCAGGAACATCAGGTCCGTGGAGAAGGACAGGAGAAAGGCCCTGCGCTGCACGCCGGCCCGCTGTATCTGCAGGGCCAGGTCCGCCGCGTACGACGCTTTTTTGAGCGCCATTTCAAAATAGAAATCCCTGCCCGGGCGCAGTATCATCAGGTTCAGGATATCATCAAGATGTGCGATGGGTTCCTTGCTGAAGACGCGCAGCGGCTTCAAATGCCCCCAGGCGGTTCCATCCACCGGCCAGGGATGGCCGGCTATCCTTTTTACGGTCCTGTCGTGGCAGGCGATGAACTGGCCGTCGGCGGTGCGGCGTATATCGCATTCTATCGCCTCCGCACCGGCGGAAAAAGCCGCCTTGAAGGCGGCTATGGTGTTTTCAGGGGCTTTCAGCGCTCCCCCCCTGTGCGCGTATACTTTGGCCGGTCTCATCTGTGTTTTGTAGCGGATCTGCGGCAAAAAAGGATTCAGGCCCCGCTGGTTATGAAGTACCAGATAAGCAGCGCTATCACCAGCGACAGTAGTTTTATCTGCCAGTTATGGGCGAACATTTCCGGTATCTTCATAATTCAGGACTGCTGCTGCGGCGGCTGAGCTGGCGGCTGAGCGGACGCCGGCTCGTTCTCCGGCCTCAGGGCCTTCCTCAGCAGGCTCTTTTCCCCCCGTGAGCGGTAGAGCTGGTAAAGCATGGCTTCAAGGTCCTTGGGATCCACGGCCTGCTGCAGTTTGCCGTTGCGCGCTATGGAGATAAGGCCGGTCTCCTCGGAAACGGTCAAGATTATAGCATCGGCTATCTCGCTCAGGCCCAGGGCCGCGCGGTGGCGCATGCCCAGGATCTTCGACAGCTCCTGCTGCTCGGTCAGCGGCAGGATGCAGCCGGCGGCCACCAGCCTGTTATTGGAGATTACCACCGCGCCGTCGTGCAGCAGCGTCTTGGCGTGGAAGATGGTAAGCAGAAGCTCCTTGGAAACCTCGCCGTTAAGGCGCACGCCGGTCTCCACTATGTCGCGCAGCCCCATGTCCTGTTCCAGCACTATCAGCATGCCCATCTTCTCGGCGGCGGCCGCGCGCACGGCCTCGGTCATCTCGGCGATAAAACGGTATTCCTGGGAAACCATAACCCGGCCCAGCGGGTTTGAGCCTATATTGGCCAGCGCTATGCGTATCTCCGGCTGGAAAACGA
>PEXO01000244.1 GCA_002779045.1 Elusimicrobia bacterium CG08_land_8_20_14_0_20_59_10
GGGGAAAGAAGATAAACCGGAAAACCCGGGACAGCAGCCTGTCTTGCGCGGCTTCAGCCAGCTGTCCAGCAAATAAGCGGAAAAGATAATGAAGAAAGGCATCAGCGGCAGGCGGTACCTTATCTGGCTGGCCGATATCGAATAGATAGCCGTGAAAACGGCTGCATACGCGTAAACCGGGAAGACCTCGCGCCTGCGCCGGAACAGCCTTATCCCCGCGTACAGGCCCAGCGGCAGCAGCCAGCCGTCGGTGAGCAGGCATATCAGCGCCAGCAGCAGCCAGTTGTGCGCGTAGCCCATCCCCCTGTAGGGGACCGGCCGCCAAAGCTTGCCGAACTTCCACAGCGTCTTATGCGCGAAATTCCCCGGCCGCGCCAGTATCTCTTCGCGCGCGGCTTTTAAAAAATACTTGTCCTGCTCGCCCGGCGGCAGCTTCATCCCCGCGGCGAAGACGGGGTCCCTGGCTATAGCCGCCGCCTCCCCGTCCGTGCCCACTACCCTGTCCGGCAGCACCAGCGACTGGTACAGGTTGAAATTCTGTCCGCGTGAAAGGAACGCCGTTGCCGTATGCGCGTAGTTGAACAGGAGCAGCGGCGAAAGAACGGCAAAAAGGACCAGCGTGGAAAGGCCGGCCTGCTTCAGGCTCAGCCTCTTATAGGCCAGCCCCGCCAGGATAAATACCGGCCAGTAGAAAAGGTGTATGGTCTTGGTAAGCACGGCCAGCCCGGTGAAGAGCGCCGCCGCGCAGCAGTATTTGCCGTCCTCTTTCGCCGCTTTCAGCGAGAAGAAGATTATCGCCGGGGACCAGAAGAACAGCAGGCTCTCGCGCAGCAGGCGCGCGTCGTAGAATATGGAGAACGGGTAGAAAGCCGCCAGGAGCAGCGCTATGACGGCGGCGCGCCCGCCGAACAGCAGCCGCGCCGAAGCGTAAATGAAATACATCCCGGCCGCCGAAAAACATGTCTGCAGCAGTTTCACCGCCAGCGGGTGCGGGCCCGCCGCGCCGTAGACCAGGCTTATCAGCAGCGGATAAAGCGGCTCCCTGTTGTGAAAGCTCTCCGGGCTGAGCGGGCCGGAGAGAATATTGAGGGCGATGGCATGGTAGTCAGCCTCGTCGGGATAGGCGAAAGCGTTCCCGGAGTGCAGTACATAGACTAAGCGCAGCAGGAAGGCCCCGGCCAGCGCCGCTGCCAGCCAGGCATTGGTCCTTTCCGAAAGGAAGCGGCGTACTTTTTCCAGGAGCGGCGTATCCGGCATATTATAAGTGGAGACCCGGCCCCGGGCCGCCGGGCTCACCAGGTTTTCTCAAAACTTTCCTTTGAGGTTGCGTCGGGCGGTATATCCGAAAAAAGCGAACCGCCGGGGTCGGAAGTAAAATGAGCGGCGGCCCGCCTGTTGAATAGCCTGTAGACGAAAGCCACGGGCGTCAGTATGAAGAAGAAGATCAGCCAGAGGAGGAGCCTGGAGTTAACGGCCCCCAGCACCCGCGCCAGCTTCAGCCAGCCGGCGCAGAGCAGGCGCGCGGCCGGGTTGTCGGCGAGGTTCAGCAGCAGCAGCGCGAAGGCGGTATAGAGCAGCCACTGCCGCCCGGCGAGGAAATAGGCGGCCAGCGCCGCGGCGGCCAGCACGTTCAGGGTCTTGAGGGTTTCGGTCCGGTTCATGGGTTTTTTAGAAGATCGCGTAAATGAACGGCGCCACCGCCGAGCCGCTGGTGAATATTATCAGTCCGCTTATCAGCAGCAGCACCGCTATTATCGGCAGCAGCCACCATTTCTTGCGCTCCTTCAGCAGGCCGAAGATGTCTTTAAGAAATTCCATAGGTCTCCTTGAACGGTTCAGCGCGCGGGACAGCCGCCTTTATAGTCGCCCGGGGCCAGCTTCGCCATGGCCGGGCAGATATCCCGGTATACATTCTCGGCCAGGGCCTCTGCTCCCTGCGCGGTGAAGTGGCAGAGGTCGTAAAAGCTGCGGGAATCCTTGGGCAGCTCCCGGGCTATGTCGGAGAGCGTCACTTTTTCCGA
>PEXO01000386.1:0-2178 GCA_002779045.1 Elusimicrobia bacterium CG08_land_8_20_14_0_20_59_10
CAGCACGCCGGACGGGATAACGTTCCCCGTTGTTTCCAGCCGCGCTGTTACCGCCGAGGCCTCCGCGCCCGGCGGCTATCCGAACCCGTCGGAGGGCTTGTCCGGCATAAGCGTGTCCACGACCGGTGTTTTTAGTCTCTGGCAGACCACCCCGCTATTCTCTTTCGGAGGCCTTGTCCCCAATACCCTTTATAATTTCAGCGCGAAAACGCGCAATATAGAGGGAACGGAAACGGAGGCCTCCGCGGTATTCTCCACGTATACGCTGGCGGCGGTTTCGCTGCCGCAGGACGGCAGGCCGGTGTTCCAGGACGTGAGCACGGGCGGCGTGAGCGTGAACTGGTCCTCCGGCACGACTGGCGGCGGCTTCACTGCCGCAGGACGGCAGGCCGGTGTTCCAGGACGTGAGCACGGGCGGCGTGAGCGTGAACTGGTCCTCCGGCACGACTGGCGGCGGCTTCAATGCCAACGATGCCTCTTATTTCGTTGAGGGAGCCAGGGATGCCGGTTTCTCCGAGCTGGCCGGCAATGTTACCACCGGTCAGCTTTCATATCTGTTCGACGAGTTGTGGCCCAATACCACCCATTACTACAGGGCCAAGGCCATCAATATGGCGGAGGTCCTGAGCGACAGCTGGCTGGAGTTCGGTTCCACCTCCACGCTGGCCAACCCGCTGGACATGACGGATATAGGCAGCGTTTACAGTACCAGCGTCACTATTACCTGGGCCGCGCTGCCGCTTACGCCATCCAGCGCTGCCTGCGAGGGTTATATGGTGGATGCCTCCACCATGTCCGGTTTCACCGGCTTAGTTATCTCTTCGGCCACCCCCGACGGGATATCCTCGGGCATTACTGTCCCGGGTCTGCTGGCCAGCGCCACCTATTATTTCCGCGTGGGCTCGCTGAACTGGAACGGGGTCCCTAACTATACCGCGGCCGGCAGCACTAAGACGCTGACCGAGGTTGAGCCCCCTACCGCCGTCAGCGGCGAAAGCACCGACTATACCTGGTATAGCACTAATGCCCGGACTTACGACGTTGACTTTGAAGATACCGGCGGCTCCGGCCTGAGCTATTTCCAGGTGAAGGCCACCACGGGCCCGGCCCAGACGGGTACGGTAACGGCCGACTGGGCGGCCGTGGTAAGCGGCCTGAGCGAAAATTCCTATACCGCTAACTGGTCACTGGTTACTGGTTACTGGGCACTTCTCCACGACGGCACCAACTATATCCATGTGAAGGTCTATGACGGTTCTGAGAACGAATTCACGCTTGATGACGCCTTCGTGGTGTTCAAGGACACCACGCCGCCGGCCATAGGCCACTCCATCGACGACGCCCTCTGGCAGAACGCGCCCGGCGCCGACAATGTGCTGGCCTTTAATGATGGGAACAGCAGGATAGACACGGCGCAGTACTCGGTTTGGAGCTCATCGGACAATGGCGGGGCGGAACTGGTGCCCTGGACGGATATTGTCAACGATCTCAACAGCGGCTCGGTCAGCCTTAACTATGTCATCGACCCCTCGTCCTGGGCGCTGCTGCAGAGCGGCACCAACTATGTGACCGTCAGGGCCTGGGACTATGCCGTGGCCGCCAACACCAACACCTGGACGGACGCTTTCGTCATACTTAAGGATACCATAGTGCCGGAAGCAATAAATTCACTGGCGGCTATAGAGCTCACAACATATTCCGCCCGCCTCGGTTTTTCCGCGCCCTCCGAAGGCCCCAGCGGCCTGGCGCAATACGCCGTGCAGTATGCTTCCTATACCGTGGCCTGGAGCTACTCGGCGGTGCCCGGCAGCACCCACGTTTATGTTGCTACGTCGGGAGTGACCGCCGGCCAGGCGCAGGCCATGGACGTGCCGGACCTGGGGCCCAATACCACCTACTACTTCCGCATCTGGGCCCGGGACTTTGCCGGCAATTGGGGTGATGATTCCAATTCCGATCCCGAGGTGACGCTGGCCGAAGCCCCGGCTTACCAGGGCAATCCGCAGGTCTATACCTCATCGGCCAGCACGGTCTGGGGGGAGATAGACGCCGCCGGCTTCAGGGTGGAGGCTTCCACGGACCCGGACCATTCCGGGACGCTTATAACCTCTACCGTGGGCGAGCCCGGCACCATTTCGCTGCCCGTAACGGGCCTGGCGCCCAATACCACTTATTACC
>PEXO01000386.1:2211-2476 GCA_002779045.1 Elusimicrobia bacterium CG08_land_8_20_14_0_20_59_10
CCAATTACAGCGGCACCTACGAGGATTCCACCTTCGCCGTGGTTCCCGGCTCGGCGTCGGTCTTCACGGAGGTTTCCAGCAGGGCGGTCGCCGTGGAATGGCTTTCCAACGGCAATGCCCCCGGCACGCTCTATGTGCTGGATATCTCAAGCGATGAGTTCGACGGCATATTGGCCTCGACGGCAATGCGGCCCGCCGGCGCGGAGCCCTATCCCTACACTTTCGGGGACCTGGACCCCAATACCACCTACTGGCTGCAGGTCCA
>PEXO01000386.1:2816-5495 GCA_002779045.1 Elusimicrobia bacterium CG08_land_8_20_14_0_20_59_10
GCCGCTCCTTCAAACGTGAATGCCTGGACCATAGGGCCCAATAATATAGGCGTTTACTGGGACGCGGAGCATAATCCCGGCGGCCTGTCCCATGGCGCCTGGTCCAATGGTACCGGTCTGCCCGAGGCGGTTTACGGCCATGCCGCCGCCGTCGCCGGCGATCTGCTCTTTATAACCGGCGGCTATGACGGCGTGGCCTATAAATCCGCCGTCTGGTACGCACCGCTGTCGGCTGAAGGCGCGGTAGGCGCCTGGACGCAGACCCGCTCCCTGCCGGCCGCCCGCTATGCGCACAGCGCCGCGGCCCTGCGCGGCCGGCTCTATGTGATAGGCGGCTATAACGGCTCCCCGCGCGCCGAGGTGTGGAGCGCCCCCATAAGCTCTTCCGGCGCGCTGGGCGAATGGGTGGAGGAAATTCCGCTGCCCCAGGGGGTCTATGCCCACGCCTCCGCCGTCGGCAACGGGACATTCTACGTTATAGGCGGCTACGATTCCGCCGCGCGCAATGAGGTCTTGTATGCCGGTGTCAATTCAACCGGTACTCTTTCCGGCTGGACCGCCGGCCCGTCCCTGTCCCAGGCCTCCTACCTGGCCGCGGCCGGGATAGGGGTTTCAACTTCGGGCCCGCGGCTGTATGTCACCGGCGGTTATGACGGCAGCTCGGCCAAAACGGATGTGTGGAGTTCCCCTATGGACGCCTCCGGAACGCCGACAGGCTGGACGGCCGAACCCCCCCTGCCTTCCGGCGTTTATGCCCATGCCCTGGCTGCCGCGCCTAATGCCCTGTTCATAAGCGGCGGCAATGGCGGCACGCTGGCGCGCGCGGCCACCCTGCGCGCCCCCTTGAACGGCGACGGCTCCATAGCCGGCTGGGAAAGCGGCGCTGACCTGGACGCCGCCAGGCAGGCCCATGTGATGCTGGCGCGCGGCAGCCGCCTGCTGGTGCTGGGCGGCTATGACGGCTCCTCGGCAAAACTTAACTCCTATTATTCCGAAATAGGCGGCACGGAGTTCCGGCTTTCAGTTGCCGGCGCGCCGTTCACCGAAACCCCCTGGCTCGCCGCCGGAGCCCTGGACGTGGGCGGGCTGGTTCCCAACTCCTATTACACCTTCACGCCGTCGGCCCGCAACTCCGCCAATGCGGAGGCGCCGGCCTCGGTATCTTTCTCCACCGTCACCTTGGCCGCCCAGCCTTCCACGGCGGCCATTGCGGGCGTGTTCATCTCTTCGGTGCAGGTAAGCTGGCTGGTGAACGATAACCACGCCGCCACCCTCTACGAGGCGCAGCTTTCCAGCGACGCCGCGCATACCCTGCCGGCCGGCTCTTCGGTTACCATCAAATCTTATGCCGTGATAGGTGGGCTCGATAATAACGCCACCTATTATGCCAGGGTGCGCGCGCTCAACGACGCGGGGCTTGCCACGGCCTGGACGCAGCTGGGCTCCACCGTCACCCGCACGGACCCCACGCTGGACCATTCCAGCCCCACTATCCACGACAACCAGGCCGGCGACGATGCCTGGCGCGGGGCCAATACCGGGCTTTATGATATGGACTTCGAAGATGACGGCGGGGCCTACCTGGCAAGGTTCGAGATACGGGCCACCACGGCCGCGGACGGGTCAGGGACGCCGTCACCGGACTGGTCCGGCGTGGTGAGCGGTATAAATTCCAATTCCTACACCGCCGACTGGTCACTGGATACCGGTCACTGGTCACTGCTCCGGAGCGGCACCAACTACATCTCTCTCCGCGTCTGGGACGGGAACGATAATTCCTCAACCACGGTGAGCGCTTTCTATATACTCAAGGATACCTCCCCGCCGGTGATAACCGACCTGCAGGCGGACGAAACCTTCTGGCGCAGTTCCAATACCGCGGTTTACAATGTGGACTTCGAGGACGCTCTTTCCGGCCTGTCGGCTATAGAGTACAGCGCCAGTCCCAACCAGGGCTCCGGCGACGCCTCCGCCCTGTCCTGGCGGCCCATAGCCGCGCTGACGCCCGGGACCTCCTATTATAACGCGCCCTGGGCTGTGGACTTCGCCGCGCTGGCCAATGACGCAACGAATTATATCTCGGTGCGGGCCTGGGACCTGGCCGGCACTACCGAGACCGTGACCGGCGTGGACATGTTCAAGATACTCAAGTATGTCAGCGGGCCCGAGGTTTTCATTTCCACCCCGGCTTCTTCCTACCTTACTTCCCTGGTGGAGATCGCCGGCACGGTCTCGGACGCGCGGTCGCACACGGCGCAGGGTTCGGAGCTGAGCATAAAAGATGCGGCCGCCGCGCGCTACTGGGACGGTTCAGCCTTCACCTCGGTTTCCCCGCAGTGGCTGACTGTTTCGGGCGTCCAGGAATGGTCCTATACTCCCGGCATAGACTGGGCTGAAGGGGCGTCTTACCAGCTGGTGGCGCGCTCAAGCGATACGGAAGGTAACTATTCGCTGGTATACGCCACGCGCAGCTTCGCGCTGGACACGGCGGCGCCTTCGGCCGTTTCCACGGTCCCCGCCAACGGGGCCACGGTTAATTCCCTGCCCATAATTTCCGGCACCGCCTACGACGCGGTAAGCGGCGTGGCCGCCCTGGCCCTGAAGCTGGGGCGCCTCTCCGACGGCAAATGGTGGGACTTCACGGCGGACACCTGGACGGTATCAGGCTCCAGTGCCCCG
>PEXO01000386.1:5609-11203 GCA_002779045.1 Elusimicrobia bacterium CG08_land_8_20_14_0_20_59_10
AATACGGTTCAGTTCGGGGTTTACGGCGCCACCTTCACCTTCCAGGACGACACGCCGCCCGCCGCGGTGGCGGACCTGGCCGCTTCCACCGGCAGCGCGCCGGGGTACTTAAGGGCTTACTGGACCATGCCCGGCGACGACGGGTCCTTGGGGCTGATACTTAACGGCCAGTGGCGGGTGCAGTATTCCACCGACCCTGCGCAGGCCTTCAGCACCGCTTCCGCGCAGGCACAGGTCTCCTTCAGCTCCTCGGCCGCCGGCGCGCTCATCTCCTTCGAGCTCTCCGGCCTTATACCGGGGCAGGTCTATTACCTGCGCGCCTGGGCCAGCGACGATACCGGCAACTGGTCCGCGCTCTCCAATGCCGCTTCGGCGCAGGCCGCGCCCTACCCCGACAGGATAGGCGGCTATGTGCGGAAGGTTTCCAGCGAGGGCATCACCGGCGTGCTGGTGGAAGCCTTCGACGGGGCCGGGGCGCTGCGCGCCTCGGCTTATACCCTGGACGACGGCAGCGGCACCTACGTGCTCACCCCCCTGACGGCGGGCCCCTACCGGGTGCAGGCCACCTGGAGCGCGGACGACATCATCAGCTCGATAGGCACGGAGGGACTGCTGCCCGGCACGCTCAGCGCGGATTTCATACTGGAGATAAATTATGAGCTGGCCAGCATAGGCGGCGAGCTGCCAGGCTACAGGGAAAGCGGCCTGCCGTCGGCGCGGGCCGGGTTTAAGGCAAATTATGTGCGCGGGGGGGTGGTGGAGTTGTACCAGCGCGGCAGGCTGGTGGCTTCCGCGCCCATTGACGCCGCCGGGCATTTCCAGATCAAGAGCCTGCTGCCCGGCAGCTATACGCTGCGGCTGCCCGACTCCGCCGGCGGCTATACGGAAATGTCCGTAAAACTTAAGGCCGGGCAGGCGCTCATCATCAGCCCGCTGGGAGCGCTGCTCAAAGAAAGCAGCGTCTACGCCTATCCCAACCCGGCGGGGGACAGGGTCACCTTCCATATAGAGAGCGATTATCCCTCTGTGACGAAGCAGGTGACCGTGTTCGATATCACCGGCCGGGCCATAAAAGAATTCAAGAACGCGGATTTCAGTCCCGGCAGCTATGTTTGGGAAGCGGTCTGGGATATACCGTCCGGCGTGGCTTCCGGAGTGTACCTCTACATAGCCAGGGTAAAATTTGAAGCGACCGGCGAGAATAAGAAGGTAGTAAAGAAGTTCGCGATAGTGAAGTAGCGATTATACCTTATGGCATAATACCAAAAGGTATAATTATTGACACGGAGGCTGTGGCATGCTTAATCCTTGTTAAGGCGCGGCCGGTCCTGAAATGAGCTGAATTGCGGCGGTTGCCGCCGTAACTATGCTGCGGGTATATGTGACTTGGAGAAAATTATGAAAAAAATAATTTATGCCGTTTCCTTAATGCTTTTAATGACCGCGGCGAACCTGTACGCCGAGGCCCCGAACCTGCTTACCTACCAGGGCCGCCTGAAGGAAAGCGGCCAGGCGATAACCGGAACGCGCACCGTCGAGATCTATCTCTGCGACGCCGAAACCGACGGGAATATCTATTCCAGCGGCCAGCAGGCGGTTACCGTCTCCAACGGTCTCTTCCGCAGCACTTTCACCGTCCCTTCCGGCGCCAACCTTTCCTCCGGGAACTGGTACCTTGAGATCTGGGTGGGCGGCACCAAGCTGACCCCGCGCGAGCGCCTCACCAGCTCGGCCTATGCCCTGTTCTCCGGTACCGCGGCTTTTGCCGCTGTACTTCCGGCTTCGGGCGTGCAGGGCGGCGACCTGAATTCAAATGTTATCGTCTCATCCGTCGCTATCGGCGCCGTTCAGGACGCTTCCATCATAAGCGTTTCCGCCTCAAAGCTTACCGGCGCCCTGCCTGCCCTCGACGGTTCCGCGCTTACGAATACAGGCGGCCCGCAGTTCGCGGCGGTGGCGGCCGATACCACCACTATAGCGGCGAACCTTGGCAACTATCTTCCGAAAGCCGGCGGCACGATGACCGGTACTCTTACCATAAACGCGGCTTCCGCGCTTACTACTGGGAACCAGGCTGCGCTGGTGATCTCCACTAATGTTTACATTTCCGACTCCCAGCTCCGTGTAGGCAATTTCGCCGCGGCCCCGGACGCCGCTTCTTTGGGCAAGGGCGCGGTGTATTATGATACGGTGGCGGATTCCTTATATGTGTCCAATGGCGCCGGATGGGTGCAACTCGCTTCCGGGGGCGCGAGCCCATGGGGCGAAGGCGCCGGGGCTGTAACGCTTAACACCAATTCAAATACAGTGGGTATCGGGAAGGCTCCGGGAGAAAAACTCGATGTGGCCGGCAGCATAAAATCCGACTACGGCCTTATCGCCGCCACGGGCGCGTTTTCCGGCAATGTCGGCGTAGACGGGAATTTTACCGCTAATTCGGGCCAGGGGAATCAGGTTGTTCTTAGCAGCACAACTGTTTATGGGACACTATCGGTTACGGGGGAGATAGTAGCTGCAGCGGGGAGTGCGGCGTATCTCACCTCAACGCAGACATTCAGCGGCCAGAATACCTTTACCGCGCAGGTCTCGGTTTCCAGTAATCTGATAGTCACAAACGGCAATGTCGGCATTTCCACGGGTGCGCCGCAGGCCCGTCTTGATGTGCTCGCCGCAGGTTCTTCCGCTTCAGACATGGCGCAGATATGGCGAGATAGTAATGGCTCAATCATTTCATCCGTCTCAGCAACCGGTAATTTTAGCGCCAATGCCGGCAATTTTCACGGGCCGGTAAATATCTCCAGTTATGTTGCAATGGGTTATGTTGTCCAGTCGACCACCAGCCTAAGTTCCGAACTCCAGATGCGCGCCGGTTGTGGTACTGATTACATGGCTATAGGCGGCGGTGCTATGGCCGCCTTGGGTTCCGTAAGGGCAGCTTACCCAAGCACCGACACTGCCTCAAATCCAAGTGCTGCCGGTACGATGGCCGTCAACGGAGCTATAGCGGCACATTCCTGGTCATGTGAGTTTGATACGGAGTCTACCAACCATAGATGCTGGGCTGTATGCTTAAGGGTGGCGAACTAGTGTGGTGTATCTAACGCTTCTTGACTTATTCCGTCATTCCCGCGCAGGCGGGAATCCAGGCCTGGACCCCCGCTTTCGCGGGGGTGACGAATGTAAAGGCATTTATGCGACACTACACTAGAAACTAGTGACCGGATAAGAACAGAGTCAGATCTTGACTTTTGACATGGAGAAGGAAGAAGCAGAGTGACAGGTGCGCGCGTCTGCCAACTAAATCAGAGTCTACTCTGAAAAAGTCTTGACTATTCCAGAGCAGGGGTATATAATCGTCGTATATGATAAAACGGGAATTTTACAAAAAACTGCTTGATGAGCTGATAAGCGACGGAAAGATGGTTTTTGTTTCCGGTCCAAGGCAGGCCGGGAAAACCACGGCCGTAAGGGAGTATGCTGAAAAATACTCAAACTTGCGGTATTTTAACTGGGATTCTTATTCCGACAAAAAAACATTAGCCCTGGATCCGTATTTTTTTGAAAAAATTGACAGAAAAGACGCCACAAAGCCGTTGGTGCTGTTTGACGAAATACATAAATATAAAAGATGGAAAAACTACCTGAAGGGCGTTTATGACGATTTCTCAAAGGAGTATCTGTTTATAGTTACGGGAAGCGGAAGGCTGGATATTTCGCAAAAAGGGGGGGACGCGCTAAGCGGGAGATATTTTCAGATGAATTTTTTCCCGCTTACGGTTTCGGAACTGGCCGGTAAAAAAAGAGGGCTTGGCGATTTCCTGTCGGCTCCGCTTGAAAACTCCGCCGGCGGCGTAAACGAGGCGAAGGACGCCTGGAACACCCTGTCCCGTTGCGGGGGGTTCCCCGAGCCTTTTCTTAAAGGGGAAGAAAAGTTCCTGCTGAAATGGTCCGAGAGTTACGCAAGGCAGATAATAAGGGATGACATAAGGAATTTATACGACCTTAAAAACGTGGAAATGCTTGAGATGCTTGTGGCGGCGCTTCCTTCCAGAATAGGAAGCCCTTTTTCCATAAGCGGCATCGCCTCGGATTTCCAGGTGGCGTTTGAAACAATCAAGAACTGGCTGAGAATCCTTGATGCGTTTTACGTCTTATTTACCGTGTCGACATGGACTAAAAAGGTGGCGCGGAGCATACTGAAAGAGAAAAAGCTGTATCTTTTCAATTACACGGAAATAACCGATGCCCCGGTGAAATTTGAGAATATGGTAGCGCTTGAGATATACAAAGCCGTTAAATTCTGGAACAACGCCGGTTATGGCAGGTTCGGGCTGCATTATCTGCGAAATAGGGATAAAGAAGAGGTGGATTTTTTGATAGCACGCGATAATGAGCCGATTCTTCTGATTGAGGCGAAATACAGCGATGTTAATGTCTCACGCAATCTTATGACATTTCAGAACTATTTTAATGTGCCGGCGGTACAATTGGTGAATGTGGAAAATGTTCACCGGGTTATTAAAAACGGAAAAAACCAGGCGCTGATTGCCACCGCGCATGTCTGGCTTTCCGCGTTGCCGCTGCTGGAGCAGGGAAAGAAGTAAAGAAATAAAGAAGCGGGGGAATCAGCGGAGTTATGAAAAACGGAATTGTGGATAATTTAAAGGCTAAATGCGCGGCTTTCCCCGCGGCGTTCCGCTTTGTTCTTTGTCCTTTGTTCTTCACTCTTTACCCTTTACACTTTGCCACTCCCGTCTGCGCTGAAGTGCCCAAAACCGGCGGCATCTATGAGATCTCCGACGACCTGGCGGCGGGGAGCGGCGGATCCGTGGACTTGAGCGGCCTCGGCGGCGATATCCTGCTGTCCGGCTCCGTCGGGCAGTGGTAATGGGGTCAGGTCTTGGAATTTAGCGTTAGGGCGGTGTAGCCGGGAAGTAAAGAGAGAAAGATATGCTTGTTTTTGTCGATGAATCGGGAGATACTGGCAGAAAGGTTGAGCTGGGCTCAAGCCGCTATTTTATTATTTCCCCGGCGCTTTTTGAGTAGCACGAGGAGGCTATCACCTGCGACCAGCGCATAGGCTTGCTGCGCAAATAACTAAAAATATCCGATTTATCAACAACAAGGAGATTTGGGTACAGCTATGGCTGAAATGACGATACCGCCTCTTACCGCGGGACGCCCCGATGAACGGGACTATTTGAGGCGGTATCGTTTCCAAGCACAGTTTAGCAGATAGTTGCTTTATGGCAATAGGAAGGAGGGGGCCGGAGTCGGCGGTACGAAGCGGGAAAATAGTGGAGCTATGAAAGAACGGAATTGCGCGGTAAAGGTGTCAGGCCTTGGCTTTTGACATGGGTGATGAAAAAACAGAAGCAACAAGATTGGTTAAAATTAATTATGGAATCAATATATGATTGTCTTATATAATATTACGAAATATAAGTATAGTTGTTG
This sequence comes from Elusimicrobia bacterium CG08_land_8_20_14_0_20_59_10, assembly GCA_002779045.1. Classification (GTDB taxonomy): domain Bacteria; phylum Elusimicrobiota; class Elusimicrobia; order Elusimicrobiales; family UBA9959; genus UBA9959. The sequence goes on from PEXO01000386.1 coordinate 11,067, forward strand.
TTTGGGATTTTCTGGGTGATGACCGTCTGATGACCATAGGCACTGGCCGTCTGAGGAGCACAGCTCTTGATACGGCATACGGCATGACCATAGGCCTGATGCGGCGGCAGGCATTGGAGAATTATGGCTTCTGAAAC
>PEXO01000386.1:11216-12862 GCA_002779045.1 Elusimicrobia bacterium CG08_land_8_20_14_0_20_59_10
ATAGTCGCCAGGATAGAACCGTTTATCGGCACGGATAATATTCTTGTTTTGCATGGCGCAAGGCAGGTTGGGAAGACACATATCCTGTATTTGCTGATCGATCATCTTAAACAGCGCGGGGAAACGACCGTATTTATAGACCTTGAAGACTCAAGAAAGGCGGAAATACTGGATTCCGGTGTGGAGGCGTTTCTGGCGTATCTCAACGGCGCCGGTTTTGCCGCGGGCGCTTTCGGGAACGGAAAAAAACTGTTCGTGTTCATAGACGAGATCCAGTACCTGGAAAATCCCTCGTCGTTCCTGAAACTTATCGCCGATCATCACAAATACATGCAGCTTATTGTTTCTGGCTCTTCCAGTTTCGCCATTAAATCAAAATTCACCGACTCGCTCGCCGGGAGGACGGTTGATTTTGAAATTTACAATCTTTCCTTTGAGGAATTTCTGAGATTCAAGGGGGAGAAGTACGGGCTGCGCGGCGCCACCGGCGCTTATCACCTCGCGAATCTTGTGAAATTGTATGAGGAATATGTCCTTTACGGCGGCTATCCCAAGATAGTCCTTGAAAACTCGGTGGAGAAGAAAGAGACTTATCTCCAGCAGATAATCGACACGTATGTCAGGAAGGATATCGGCGACCTGGCCGGGATACGGGATGTCCGGAAGTTCAACAGTCTGGTCAAGCTGCTGGCCTCCCAGAGCGGGCAGCTGCTTAACGCGGCGGCCGCGGCCAAGACATGCGCTCTCGCCGTCCAGACCGTAAGGAATTACCTGTTCATACTTGAAAATACCTATGTCATAAAGCTTGTGGCGCCGTTCAGCTCAAGCGCGAAAGTTGAAGTGGTAAAGGCGCCCAAGATATTTTTCCTGGACACGGGGCTCGCGCGGATGCTGCGTTTTAAAAGGCTGAGCGCGGAACTGCCGGGAGACGCGTTCGAGACAAGCGTGTTCTCGGAGCTGGTGAAAAAGTACGGTTCGCGGGATATCAACTACTGGCGGAACAGAAATCAGAACGAGATCGATTTTATTCTGAATCTCCGGAGGAAGCTCGTGCCCTGCGAAGTCAAGGAAAGCTTCGCTAATTTCAGGCGGGGCGCCATGTCCTCTTTTTGTGATAAATACAAGGTGGAAGATTATAAGGTGGCGGGAATCAGGGGTGAAAAAAAAGACGGGCACTGCGTTTATCCCTGGGAGTTGTGATCCGGGGGCCGGGCGGAAAAGAAGTAAGGAAGCGGGGAGATAAAGAAGTAAGGAGAAATAAAGAAGCAGGGGAATCCGTGGAGTTATGAAGAACGGGAGCGCGGGAAAATTAAAAGTCAGGCGCGCGGCATTCGCCGCGCCGTCTTTCTTTGCCTCCCGCTTTTTGCTCTTTACCCTTCGCTCTTTACTCTTTACCCTTTATTCTTTACCCTTTACCACCCCCGCCTGCGCCGGGGTCCCAAAAACCGGTGATGGCGGTCTTTATGAGATCTCCGACGACCTGGCGGCGGGGAGCGGCGGCTCCGTGGACTTGAGCGGCCTCGGCGGCGGCATACTGCTGTCCGGGTCCATCGGGCAGGTGGCGGTTTCTTCGGCGGCGGAAGCGGGGAAGGAAGTGGAGAGCGGGTACTTCTCGCGGGCGGTCTCAAGCCCCGCCGCCCTGGGCT
>PEXO01000386.1:12886-13504 GCA_002779045.1 Elusimicrobia bacterium CG08_land_8_20_14_0_20_59_10
CTTCCGTGACCGGCTCCGACGCTGCGATCGCTAACCCGTCAGCCGCGGTTTACGAGGTGGAAACCTCCACCTCCTCCGATTTCAGCGGGGCGCTGGTCTACGCCTCTTCGACCGCCTGGCCGATAGCGGTTTCCGGCCTGGCGGGGAACACCACTTATTACACCCGCGTGCGGGCCGCTTATATGGGGATAGACCGGTCGCCTTATGCGCCGGTGGGCGAATTCCTGACTTTGCCGGCTACGCCCACGCCTGCGGGGTTCTCCGACGTGTTCTCTTCCAGTCTTACCGTCTCCTGGAATACCAACGGCAATTCCGCCCAGACGCAGTATTACACCGAGGTAGGGCCCGACCCCGGGTTCACCGTGGGGGTTTTCGCCGTCACCTACGCTTCCAGCCATACCTTCACCGGGCTGTCGCCCAATACCACCTATTATGCGCGCCTGAAGGCCATCGGCCAACTGGGCGAGCAGACCGCCTATGCCCTGTTCGGTTCCACCATTACCGCCGCGGTCACGCCCTCCACCTCGGTCCCCTGCGCGGTCAGTTCCGTGGCCGTCACGGCCTACTGGAACGGCAACGGCAATGCCGCCGGCACGCAGTACCTGGCGCTGGTGTCCA
>PEXO01000357.1:0-294 GCA_002779045.1 Elusimicrobia bacterium CG08_land_8_20_14_0_20_59_10
GAAGCCGGGCGGACGGTTATTGGCGGAACTGGAGAGCAGCCTTAACCCTCCCCTGCCGGCGAAAGGGGAGGACAAGGCGGCCCCCTCAACCCCCGCGGCCCTGGGAATAACCGGGATAAAAGCGCTTATTGACCAGGGCCGTTATAATGAAGCCCTGGAGGCTGCCCAGAATAAAAAGAGCGGGCAACAGGGCCTGGCGGACTACAGCCTTCTTTTTGAAATCTACCTGCAACTGGGGGATTTTATCCGCGCCGGGCTGATCTTATCCGCCATAGACAAAGAGGTTGCCGGTAA
>PEXO01000357.1:325-1024 GCA_002779045.1 Elusimicrobia bacterium CG08_land_8_20_14_0_20_59_10
AATTTCAAAGAGAACCCGGTGCGCGGGAGCGGGCCGCCGGCGGAATTGCCGCCTGCTGTTTATCTTGCCCTGGCGCGCCTGGCCAAAACCAAGGGGCGGGCTGATTGGGCCGCGCAGTTGTCCCGCATGGCGGTGGACTGCCTGGTAACAACCGCGGCTATCCGGGAAAATCCCCGGGATTTTTCCAACCTTGCGGCGGCTTTGGAAAAAGACGGTGAAATTAACTCCGCCCTTGAGCTGTACCAGCCGCTTATTGAAACCGGAAGGCCGTCTCCCGACGTGGCGCGGCGATATCAGAAGCTTAAGGCGCTGGCCGCGGCTGAAGCCGCCCGCCCGGCCGGACCGCCGCAGGCCCGGCAGTTCGTTCCCGCGCCGGCCGCCATAAAGACCGGGGTGCAGGCGGCCGGGCAGGTGCTTGATAACCGCTACGAACTGCGCGAAACTATTGGCGAGGGCGCGATGGGGATGGTTTATGCCGCCTGGGACAGGCAGGCCGGCGTGCAGGTGGCTGTTAAGCGCATGAAGTCCTGGCTCAGGCGGGACCCGGGGGAATATAACCGTTTCCGCGGCGAGGCGGAGACAATGGGTAAGATGAAACATCCCAATGTGGTTGGCTTCCATGGGACGGTGGACCACTGCGGCGATACGTATATAGTCCTCGACTATGTTGCGGGCAGGCCGTTATCCGATATTCTTGGC
>PEXO01000357.1:1063-1744 GCA_002779045.1 Elusimicrobia bacterium CG08_land_8_20_14_0_20_59_10
TTTAAAGGGGTATGTGAAGGCGTGCATTATGCGCATACCCTGAAAATAGTGCACCGCGACCTGAAACCGGCCAATATAATGCTGGAGCCGAACGGCCGTCCGTGGGTAATGGATTTCGGGCTGGCCAGCCAGTTGCAGGACGGGGAGACCCACGCCGCGGGCCGCAGCGCGGCGGGTACGCTGTTTTATATGGCGCCGGAGCAGCACAGGGGAACGGTAAGGCGTGAATCGGATATCTACGCTATGGGGGTATGCCTTTATGAAATGCTGACCGGAAAACTGCCGTTCATGAATATTAACCCCCAGGTTCTGGAGAAGCTCAAAAACGACAGGAACTACGAGGAAGTGGGCGCCGGGCTGCCCTGGCTGCCGGCGGGGATAGACAACCTGATAAGCCGCGCCCTGGAGCCGGAGCCGTCAATGCGCTATGCCGACGCGCTGGATTTTTGGGCGGCCCTGAGGGATTTATGAGGAAGTTTCGCGGGGTAATTGTGCTTATCGCGCTCTGTTTTATCACGGTGCTGGTCATCCGGCTGGTGCGTATCTCCTTCGCCGCAGGCGAAGAGGTGAAGGCCCGCAAACTGATGACGGCCATTGTAGAAACCAATACCGCCGTTCCGGAAGCCGCTATAAATATGTCCGGCCTTACCGCGGCCGCCGAACGCAAAGCGGCGGAAGCTA
>PEXO01000169.1:0-1288 GCA_002779045.1 Elusimicrobia bacterium CG08_land_8_20_14_0_20_59_10
GCAGCGGCCCTTGTAGCCGGTCCCCTTGCAGATATCGCAGCCCTTGGCGCGGAACACTTTGGCGCCCGGCGGCACTTTTACGCCGTTGGCCTCGAAAACGGCCACTTCCTCCGGGCCCGCTGTTTCCTCTACCTTACAGTCCTTGCAGAGGCGGCGCGCGAGGCGCTGGGCCAGCACGGCCTTCATGGTATTGGCCACCACGAAGCGCGGCAGCCCCATCTGCGTAAGGCGCTCCAGGGCCGACGGGGCGTCGTTGGTATGAATGGTGGAGAAGACCAGGTGGCCGGTCATGGCCGCTTCAAGCGCAATATGCGCGGTCTCCTCGTCGCGGATCTCGCCGACCATTATTACGTCGGGGTCGAGACGCATGAAAGACCGCAGCGCCGAGGCGAAGTCGAATTTCTTCCCCCCCCCCAGGGCCACGTCGGGATTGACGGGCACCTGTACGATGCCGTCGATATTGTACTCCACAGGGTTCTCGGCCGTGATTATCTTAATGTCGGGCCGGTTAACATAATTGAGACAGCCGTACAGCGTGGTGGATTTACCCGAGCCCGTGGGCCCGCAGACCAGCACCAGGCCGAAGTTCTTCTTGCCGCCTATGCCGGCGAACTGCTGCAGCAGCTTGGCCTCGGTATCCGGCAGGAAGCCCATTATCTTAATATCCACGCGCACTGAGGAGCGGTCGAGGATACGCATCACGCAGGACTCGCCGAAGACCGTCGGGACCATTTCCACGCGGAACTCGATGGGGTTGCCCTTGGCTATGATCTGTATACGGCCGCTCTGCGGAATGCGCCGCTCCGTGATGTTGAGGCTGGCCATGATCTTTATCTTGGCGGCGATAGCCTGGCGGAAGGCCCAGGGGATGCTGAACGAGGCCGGGCGCAGCATGCCGTCCACGCGGTAGCGCACCAGCACCTTGGAATTCTTGCCGTTAGGGTCTTCGAAGGGCTCGACGTGGATATCGGAGGCCTTCATATTCAGCGCGCCCAGTATTATCGCGTTCACCAGCTTTTCCACTTCGGGGGCGGACGCGTCCACATCGCTGATATCTTTCTTATCAGCCTCGGCGGCCAGGGAGAAACTTCCCTCCTCGCCCGGCGTCGCGGCGGCCTGGGACTGCTGGACGGATTCCACCAACTGCTCCACCTGGGCGCTGTCCTGTTTACCGTAAACTTCATCGAGAACTTTGAAGACCCAGGGAACAAGGGCAAGGTACGGCTTAATATCCAGTCCGGTGCGCAGGCTGATATCTTCCACAAGAAGGAAGTCGCGCGGGTCGACC